>JAZSLE010000075.1:0-8968 GCA_045535215.1 Eubacteriales bacterium | reverse complement strand
GCAGATATGGATATGTCGGTTGTTAGTTCAACTCATATCGCAAACACGAATGCGAGATTAACAATCGCTGATCTTGGAGAATACTTCAACACCGGCAAGTTCCCCGAGGGAACGGAGGAGCCTTCTCAAAACGAAAATCCTCCCGTGGTTCCGCCTCCCACTGAAACAGCAGACTTTTATACCAATGGACTATATATCTTTGAACTGAAGAGCGACAACACATTTGCATATTACAGCGTTGATGAAAACTCCGCCGTATACCGCAAAGGAAGCTACTCATGGGGTTGTGATGCGATTGAATTCAGATTCACACATGAAGGCGAGGTTGTCGAAACAGTAAGCTGCGATCTCACCGGACCGATCAGCTTCACATATAACGGTTTGGAATACGCCAAAGAGCCAACCGGAGGCGAGCAGTCGTGAAAATAAGCATTAAGATAACTCTATTCGCTCTCGGAACCGTTGTGACTCTCGCAGTGATTGCACTTTGCGTATTGCTTGCGATGGACTTCCGATTTAGTGCAGAAGGAGCGATCCATTCATACTGGCACAAAGGCACGCATATCGAAGCCGATGAATACGACTTTTGGTTGAATGACGTGCATGATGAAAACAACAAGTTTGTTTACGGAGCAGGTCATACGGCTGTTAAACAATATGGCTTCCTGTATAAAGAGGTTGAAGAAGATACTCGAAAAGTACTGATCGACCAATATGGATCCTATGTCGGAAGCCTTACTCGCTATGAAGGCAAAGAAACAGATTATTACTTTATCCATTGGATGCAAAGCGTGACCGGAATTGTGGATGGCGAGTATACACAATCGATGCGGTACTTCACGGATACTATCACGGTGAATGACAAGGATATTAAACTCCTCGCTCATTGTTTCTTTGAGCTGGACGAGGAAATGAAAACCCTTGTAGTCAAAGGCGAAAAAATCACGATTGTCGATGAGTATGAAAAGCCTCCCGTATCGGTTTTTGCACCCGAGCCGGAAAATACAACGCTTGATTTTTGGATCACCGAAAACGTTGAGAACGTCGACTTCTCGCAACATAACGAGATCTACGGTTGGATGGGCGCAAGAGAGTTCTATGGAAAAGGTTATTCTCCCGCCAAGGATGAGGACGGCAACGATGTGAAGCCCGAGCATTACGTAACCTATCTGATCACCGCATATCCCGATTACGCAGATGGTGGACAGTATGTAACGCGGATTGATATCACAGATCCGAGCGTATCCGTGTACGGCTTAACCGTCAATTCTACCATTGAGGAATACGACGCTGTGTTCAGGAAAATGGGTTATGTGATCTCAGTTGAAGAGCGTGGCGTGAATACCGTCTTTACTGCAACCCGTTTGGGAATTACATTTGAGTTGTGCATCGGAAACGACGGAAGCAGTCGGAGCCTTACTATTAAAGCGGAAGTAACCAACCGCGAAGGAATAGTATTTTAAAACGAAAGGAGCAACGAGATGAAGAGATTATCTGCGTTAGCTATTTTCTTGGTGCTTGTTATGCTATGCTTTGCAGGTTGCCAAGATAAAAATGAATATACACCCACCGGCGAGTTCTATATCAAAACATCTCCTGCTCGAGGTGATCGCGGTGTTGCAGAGGTCATCAGCCTTGAAGCAGAGCACAAGGCTTACGAAGGCGATGGTGACATTACCGTTCCGATGACGGTAGGACTTGGGCATCTGCCCGGTCATGACGAATACGGAGATGATGTTCAGGACACTTTCTACGTGCTTTACAAGATCATCGAATCCCCGTGGACTGCCGATAAAGAATCTGCCTGGGAGAAGAAAGTAGAATATAGCGACTCCTGGTACGATTCCAAGTATGACTCCACCGAACAGGTGAACCGCCCATCCCTGATTTTCCCACATTACGGAGAGTTCTACCCGCTGTATAAGGAAACAGTTGACATTGTCTTTCCGGCAGATGTAGAAAAAGGTACTTTCTACGTTGAGCTCTATACTGTGATAGAAGGACAAGAGGATCAGCAGTTTGCCGAACTTAGTTTTTACTTCAAAAGAGAAAATGGAGTCTTAACCTTGGATCCGAATGATCGATAAAAAGGAGGCACAGCCAACGAAGAAAAGGATGATTAACATTGTAGAGACGTTGGTTTCTCTTGGATTGATTCCGCTTTGGTTTGTCAAATTCTTTTTTAGCAGAAGAGATCAAGCGTATGTTGATTTCGTCTCTTAACACCGCCAAAAATAATAACAAATAATTTTCAAAAATTTATCCGGACTTTCGACTTCCTTTCGGTATAATGGTGCTTACCACAGAGAAGATGTACGATGACGTTCAAAACGAGGAAATCAAAAAAGTTAATTTGGTGAAATCGGTATTTGACAACAATATGGCAATGATCAAGGATTCCGATATGGAAACGCAAGACAAGTTTGCCGCTCTCGGCTATGTTACCGATAAAAGTGAGGGGTTTGTTGAGAAAATCGTTGTCAATAGGTGAATTTTAACATATTCGTGTTGGAATCTTTTTGTCAACACGTTCCAAAGGGCCTACGCAATAGCGCAGGCTCTTTACTTTTTTTATAGGCTATTTCGGGGCCTTAGCTAAAGAAGTTCCTTTTTGTTTTGCGCGTGCTGTTGACAAGAATACCGAAGTGTGATATAATAATGCCGCGGTGCATCATATATTTTAAAATCGCAAACGTATAAAGAGGGGAAGAGGCTTATGGATCTGAAGGGTAAGAATGTACTTTTTCTCGGATCATCGGTAACCTACGGATCGGCATCGGGAGGCGTTTCCTTTGCCGATATTATGGCAGGGATATGTGAATTCAACTGTATAAAGGAAGCTGTATCCGGAACCACGCTCGCGGATATTGGCAATAGATCTTATGTTTCAAGGCTTAAATGCATAGACCCGGAGTTGAAGGCAGATTTGTTTATCTGCCAGCTTTCAACTAACGATGCGACTAAGGGTATTGCGATCGAGGAGACCGAAAAAGCAATACGGGATATAGTTTGTCACGTTGAACACACGTACGGATGCAGGATAATCTTCTTTACGAGCACGTATTTTAACAGTCCCGCATATGAGGAAATGATCTCACTTTTGTACAAGATTCGCGACGATTACGGATTTTCTGTTCTTGATCTCTATAACGATGCGGAAATGCGATCGGTCTTGGACGAGAAAATAAAAAGGTATATGCGGGATCCGATACACCCCACGCTTGTCGGATACGAGGAGTGGTGGACTCCTAAATTTATTGATTTTTGCAAAAATCTCGCTTGACGATAAGCGCTAAAGCGAAAGAAACAGATTTATAAGGTTTCGTTCTTTCGCAATGTAAACTAAAAAACAAAACCTTGTAGACAAAATTTATCGGTTGATGTATAATCTTACCATGAACCGTGTGTAAAAAAGGAGAAGACGGTATATGCTTAATGAAAAATACAGTGAAGCATTAAAGGCGTACGAAGAGTTCTGGGAGAGAAAGGACCGTAAGAGATGCGTGTTGAACATGACCGCGCCCACGGGCCCTCGCTACAGAGCACCGAAGGACCTTAACGAAAAATGGCTTGACGAAAACTATCTGCTCGATAAAGCCGAGTACGATATGGAGAACACGTACTACGTGGCTGAGGGAATACCCTTTCTTTTCACTAATCTCGGTCCCGGATGTCTTGCTGCCTGTCTTGGTGGCGGATACGAGCTTGCAGAAAGAACGATATGGTTTGACCGCGTTCCCTTTGTGACCGATTGGGAAAATCCGCCCGAAATCTCGCTTAATACCGATAGTGAAATGTGGGGACACATAGAAAGACTTCAGAATAAATTCCTTACTTCAGATAAGCTTAACGTCTCAATTACCGATATCGGCGGAGTAATGGACATAGTGGCATCTCTCAGAGGTACGCAGGAGCTTTTATACGATCTTTACGATTATCCGGATGAGGTAAAGGAATTTACAAATAAGATAACGAAGATATGGCTTGATTTTTATAAGCAACAGCTTGAGGTCGTAGGTAAAAACGGACAGCCTTATAACAACTGGATGAACATCCCGTCCTCAAAGCCGTGGTATCCGTTGCAGTCGGATTTCTGCGCTATGATCTCTCCTGCACAGTTTGAGGAGTTTATCCTTCCTCATATAGCAGAGCAGAGCGCAAGCATGCCCCGATCGATATATCACCTTGACGGTCCCGGTGAGATACCTCATATAGATATGCTTCTCGATATTCCCACGCTTACGGGTATAGAGTGGGTAGCGGGTGACGGACACGAGCCCGTATGGGACGAAAAGTGGTTCCCGCTTATAAAGAAGATACAGGATAAGAAAAAGAACGTTGTTTTGAGAAGAGCGATAAGCATGAACGACCTTGCAGGTGCGGAAAAGCTTATAAAGACGTTTGATCCGGTAGGCCTCTATCTTTCGGTAACCGCTCCCGACAAGGACAGCGCAGACAGAATACTCGAGCTTGTTGAAAAGTGGTCTCAGTAAACAAAAACAAAAAGCCTCGCATAGATAATGTGCGAGGCTTTCGCTTTAATTGAAAAAAATATTGACACGGTAGTATATAAATGATATAATTAACTTAAAGAACGTCGTACTCTTAAGAACGACCGAAGGAAAGGAAACTACGCAAATGATAAAATGTATTTCCGCTATACTTTGTCCGATACTTTTGCTTTCCGCAATATCCGCACTCTTCTCATGTAAAGCTACCGCAGCTACCGCGTCCAAGGACGATCAGTCCTTTATCGTGTGTGAATGGATGTGGGGAAGTACTATCGCCGATGCAGGCGTTGACGGCGCCGAAAAGCTGATGTCACGTTGTGCCGAAATGGGCGTTACCGACGTTTATTTGCTTGTAAAGGGAACGGGAGGAACTTTAGCGTATCTCAAAACGAAATATACTGAAAACCTCAGCAGAAAGGAACGCGACGTTCTCGACGAGGCTATAAAGGCGGCGCATGCACACGGAATAAGACTTCACGCGTGGATATGCAATATGGAGGACGCGAAATACAAGTCCGAGCATCCCGATGCAGGAATGTGGCATTACATCCGCGCACGCGATAACAATAGGATAAATCTTTACGATGAGGGCTACCTCTCCTATATGTGCGACGTGGCAAAGGAGCGTGCCGCTTACGATATAGACGGCTTGCATTTTGACTACATAAGATATAATCACCTTGCCAACGGCTGGGGCGAAAACGATTTCGAGGCTCTTAAAGCTATGGGTGCAAACATAGATCGCGTCAAAGAGCTCGTTGAAACGACGTTCGGATATAACGGACGTACTGCAAAAAGCAATTACATATTCGATGCATACAACGACGGAGATCCCGACGCGCTTCTTATCGGAAAATACAGAACGGGCAACGTAAAGAATTACGCTGAAACAATAATCAGTGCGGCGCGCTCAGTAAAGCCTGACCTTATAATAAGTGCGGCAACTATGCCCGAAGGGGCATACAATTCTACTTATGCCGATCTCCACTACGGACAAAACTATGAGGATGCCGCAGAACTGTATGATTACATATGCCCAATGGCGTATTCCACAAGCTACGGCCAGAATGCTACGTGGGTCTCTTCTATAGCAAAAAACGCTATAAACAAGGGAAATAAGGTCGTTATGGGATTGCAGGCGTTTGAGGGTGTTGCTTCATCAAAGCTTATGTCCGAGGTAAACATTATGAAGTCACTTTTGAACGATGAAAAATATAAAGACTCAGCTCTCGGAGTCGTTATGTTCAGAAGCGCGACATTCGGATATGCGAAGGTCACGTATGACGATACGAAAAAGATAATAGTCGTAAAGGTGCTCAATACGTCATTGTCTAACGCCTACAGTGAGGTACATATCACCATGCAAGGTGGTCTGAAGATAACCGGAGTTACGTTTGACGGAAACACAAAAAGCAGTATCAAGACCTACGTTCCCACCCAAAAGAACTACGTAAGGCTGACGGGAGGCTCTGTTGTCCCGAAGCTTTCCGAGGCGTACGTTTATCTCAGCTATGAGGGAACGATCGACCCGAGCATAGCTCCCGTAACCGTTCGCACCGCTACTGCGAGTGACGTAACCGTTTACAATACGTATATCTCTGCAGAAGATCCAAACGAGGATATGGGCCGTGTTGACTCGCTCGGTATCTCTTCACTCGACGAGCCTACGTCGGCTCCCGAGACTACGCCCACACCCGAAACTACGGTGGATACAAATGAGTACTCGGATGCTCCGGTAACGTCGGATTCCGATGTGATTGAGGCGCACGAGCCGAAGGTAAGCCTTCTTCCGTATGCGATCGGAATAGGTGCGGCTGTGGTAGCGGTTGCTACTGCGGTGGTGTTCATAGTGCGTAGAAAAAGGCAAATAAAGTGAATTTTAATGTAAAAATACGCAAAAACAAGGTAAATGTTTCTCAAAAGTAAAACAAATATGTACAAATGATAAAAATCACAGGAATGCTATTGACAATCACGTGACCGCGTGATATAATTGTGTCGACCTGAACAAGAGCAGAGAAAAAAGCTAAAACAAGGGTCGGTAGATGACGTATCACAGGTATTCTATATGAGAGGAGGTATTATATGATAAGAACCTTGCCGGGAAGCACCATTGAGGTCTCCGGTCTCAGCGAGGGCGTGTCGCGGATGCTTTTTTCGGGTATCTTCGCCACAGGTGGTATAACGCTTTCGCAGGTGTCGGTCATGACGGGACTTGAGCCTTACATGATACAAAATTGGGTAAAGCGCGGATTTGTTTCATCTCCGGTCAAGCGGCAGTACTCAAAGGATCAGTTTGCACGTATAGTTATTATAAATAACCTTCGTGAGACTCTGCAGATCGACAGCATTTGCAGGATGCTCCGACATATAAACGGCAGCCTTGATAACGAGGCGGACGATCTTATATGCGACAGTGAGCTTTATCATATGTACGTGGATATGCTCGCAGAGAACGGTAGCGCAATAAGCAGTGCAGACGACGTACTACGAGCTGCGGAGAAGATATCAAAGCGCTACAATGAGCCCGTAAGCGGCGCGAGAAACAGACTTATTAAGGTGTTACAGGTAATGGCATACGCACATTACGCGGCGCTTTCACACAAGGCGGCGGAGGAAGTGCTGTCGTCACTGTAACCGATTGAAAGGAGAATTATTATGTTTGAATGGTGGAATTCGTTGAGCTTTGTCGCGCAGGTATTTGCTTGTGTTGCGATACCATCTACGGCAGTGCTTATAATACAAACCATATTGATGCTTGTGGGCATTGGCTCTGACAATGCCGATGCGGGAGAGTTGGATTCGTTTGACGGCCCCGACTCCGATATTGATATTATGGACGGTGATGTCGATCCGTCCGGTATGGAGGCGCTGCGCATATTCAGCGTGCGCGGAATAATATCCTTCCTCGTGATATTCGGATGGGTAGGATTCGTTATTGACCACGCGGGCGGCGAATTGTGGCTTTCAATACCGATCGCGATAGCATCGGGAGCCGCTATGATGGTCATCGTTGCTCTTCTTATGCGCTCGGTCATGAAGCTTAAGAATAGCGGAAACCTTGATAACAGAAATGCTATCGGTGTTTCGGGAACGGTGTATCTTACGGTCCCCGCAGAAAGACAGGGAACGGGAAAGGTGAGCGTTCTCTTTCAGGGAACGTATTCGGAGCGCAATGCGGTCACAGACGACACAATGGCGATTCCGACCGGAAGTGAAATCGTCGTTATAGGAATTAGCGGCAACACAACACTCGTCGTAAGACGTAAATAATGGATTTCAACAAGCAAATGCTTTATGAAATAAATAAAAAGATAATGGAGGTAACATTATGGGATCAGAAGTAATTGTAATCATTTTTGCTGTTGTATTGATAGTTCTTTCATTCATTATCTGGGCGTGCTCACGTTATAAGAAGTGTCCGTCCGATAAGATAATGGTCGTTTACGGTTCTATCGGTAAAAACAAGGACGGTACAAATAGAAGTGCCAAGTGTATACACGGTGGTGCTGAGTTTGTAGTTCCGGTATTTCAGTCGTATGCGTTTTTGGATCTTACGCCTATATCAATACAGGTGGATCTTAAGAATGCTCTTTCAAGGCAGAACATCCGTATAGACGTTCCTTCTCGCTTTACCGTAGGTATTTCCACAGAGCCCGGAGTAATGCAGAACGCCGCAGAGCGTCTTCTCGGTCTTCAGCTTTCCGAGATACAGGAGCTTTCAAAGGATATCATATTCGGTCAGCTCCGTCTTATAATCGCTACGATGGATATCGAGGAGATCAACACAGACCGTGACAAGTTTCTCGCGGCTGTAAGCAGCAACGTTGAAACAGAGCTTAAAAAGATAGGTCTCCGTCTTATAAATGTTAACGTTACGGATATCAGCGATGAATCCGGATACATTTCCGCTCTCGGTAAGGAAGCGGCTGCAAAGGCTATCAACGACGCTAAGAAGAGCGTTGCCGAGCAGGAGAGAGACGGTTCTATCGGTGAAGCAAACGCACATATGGACCAGAGAATAAAGGTCGCTGATGCGGATTCTGTTGCTATCATCGGAGAAAACGAAGCAAAGATGAAGATCGCAATGTCCGAGGCTGCCCTTAAGGAAAGGGAAGCAGAGGCTCAGAAGATCGCTACCACTGCTGAAAAGATTCAGGCGGGTAAGGCACTTGAGGAATCCTATGCGGCAGAGCAGGCTGCAGAAGAAGCACGTCGTGCACGTGAGCAAGCAACACTCGAGGCAGACGTTATCGTACGCACAGAGGCCAAGAAAAAGCAGATGGAACTTGAAGCAGAGGCAGAGGCAGAGCAGATACGTCGCAAGGCACAGGGTGAAGCTGACGCTATATATGCACGTATGGCGGCTGAGGCTCGCGGTATGGAAGAGATACAAGTCGGAGGCCAAGCGGTCTTAGGAAGACAAGTGTTAACTACAACTCCTTGGCTCACAGAAC
>JAZSLE010000008.1:0-4171 GCA_045535215.1 Eubacteriales bacterium | reverse complement strand
TCATTATAAGGACCATGTCAAGCATCGGCAAAAGATCCATTATGCACTCATGAGACGTTTTGGGAGATATCGCAAGAGCCGCGCGACACTTTCTCTCTTTTATATTTTTAAGAACGTCAACAAGAAGCTCGTCGTCGCCGTTAAAGGATTCATAATGTACCGTTATACTGTCTGCTCCTGCATCAATAAACGTATTTATATGCTTCCAAGGCTCGTTTATCATAAGATGTACGTCAAAAAGAAGCTTAGACTGCGGACGCAATGCGGATACAACGTTGTGACCGAACGTTATGCTCGGAACAAAGCTCCCGTCCATAATATCTATATGAAGATACGCCGCTCCTGTGTTTTCGATTTTCGCGACCTCTTCGCCGAGCTTTGATATGTCAGCGGCAAGTATCGAAGGTGCTATGTAGATCATAATGCCTCCCGAATTATATTTATATTAAATGATGCTTTTGGCTTATTATTGGATCAAGCAGACCGCGTGAGCGGCTATTCCGAGCTTTTCGCCCGTAAATCCAAGTTTTTCTTCTGTGGTAGCCTTTACGCTGACACACGAGACGTCTATTCCTGCGGCATTCGCTATGTTCTCTCTCATTTTCTGAATATAAGGAGAAAGCTTCGGTGCCTGCGCGATTACGGTAGAATCTATATTTACAATCGAAAATCCGTGATCTTTAAGATGAGAAACTACCTTTTTAAAGAGGACTACGCTGTCCGCGCCGAGAAAGGCGTCGTCATTGTCGGGAAAAAGCTTTCCTATGTCGCCAAGAGCGGCGGCACCGAGCAACGAATCTGATATCGCGTGCATAAGAACGTCGGCATCCGAATGACCGAGCAATCCCTTTTCGTATGGAATATCGACTCCTCCGAGGATCAGCTTTCTGCCTTCAACCAAGCGGTGAACGTCGTATCCGTGTCCGATACGCATAACGTTATCCTCCGTAATTCTGCATTTTTTCTTCGCGTTTTCTGATTATCATCCTTGCGGTATCAAGATCCTCGGGTCTTGTGATCTTGATGTTGTCCGCGCCGACGTCAACGAGCTTGACTCTTCTCTTTATATTCTCTACGAGCATACAGTCGTCGGTTGCCTGAAAATTTTTTTCCAAGGCATAATATGCCGCCGCTCTGTAGAGAGAAAGCTTAAACACTTGAGGAGTCTGCGCAAAGTAGCAAAGATTTCTGTCCTGCGTTCCGGTTATAAATCCGGCACTGTCCGCCATCTTTATCGTATCGTTTGAACGGGTAGCCGCGCATGCCGCATCGAATTCATACGCCATTCTGCAGACCTTGTCAACCATTTCGGTCGTCGTAAGAGGTCTCGCGCCGTCCGCGATAGCAACGTATTCGCATTTCTCGTCAACTTTTTCAAGTCCGCAAAGAACGGATTCTTGTCTTGTTGCGGCACCGGTAACCACCTTTTTGAGCTTGGTAAAGGAATAGATCTTCTTATAGTCTTCATACCTTGGGCGGTCGCCCTCACGTGCCACGATTATTATTTCCTTGATATATTCTGAATTCTGATATGCCGAAATAGCTCTTGCCACAACGTCCATTCCGTCGAGATCCATAAACTGCTTAGGTTCGGATGAAGCCATTCGCACAGAAGATCCCGCCGCAACGATTATAGCGGTAAAAAACGCTTTTTCGGGTATCTTTCCGGTTATTGACCGCAATATAGACCCCAACTTTTTTGTTTGCTTTTCGTTTACGTCCATAATTATCTCCGTATAGATGTTTCAGTATAGATCAAGAGCGGATGGACCGACCTTAAAGTCAGTCTTCCACGCCGTTCTCAAACATAGCGATTCTTCTCTTGTGCTTTCCACCCTCAAATTCAGCTCCGAGGTATGCGTCTACGAGATCGAATGCAAGTCCTTCACCGAGAACACGCTCACCGATGCAAAGAACGTTTGCGTCGTTATGTACTCTTGTGAGACGTGCACTGAAGGTATCCGAGCAACAAGCGGCTCTGATTCCCTTGTATTTATTTGCAGCCATGCTCATTCCGACACCGGTTCCGCAAACAAGAATACCGAGATCCGCCTCGTTTCTCTGAAGAGTCTTGCAGACCTCACCTGCAAATACGGGATAGTCACAGCTGTCGGTAGAAAAAGTTCCAACGTTTATTACTTTAAATTCCTTTTCCTCGAGATATGCGCATATCTTTTCCTTAAGATTGTAGCCTGCATGGTCTGATCCGAGTACTATAGTTCTGTTTGTGTTCATACAAAATCTCCTCTGATAATATCAATTTTCACTTTTAATTTTTTCAAGACGCTCTCTCTCTGCCTGCGATTGCTTCAGGTATACGGGTGAAAGCTTATTGGCGGAAAATTCACCGCCTTTACTGTAAGTATCAAGTGCAGCCGCCGCAACCGAAACCGCATTGGGATAAAGCAAAAGCTGATTCTCCACAGGAACGCTCATTCTTGTAAAGCAGCTTCTCAGAACGGAAACTCCGTCACCGCAAAACAGTACTTCGCAGCCAAAAGAAAGAAGCCGTTCCTCAAGTTCAACTGCACTGTACGAAATATCGTCTGTTATCCTTATAGGCATTCCCGCGCTTATTCTGAATATAGCACAGTAGACCTCGTTTCTTCTCGCGTTTATTACGGGACATACCAAAGCACCCTCTCTATCGCAGAAATTGTACGCCATAGCCATGAGAGTGGAAACACCTATCGCAGGCTTGTCACTCGCAAAGGCAAGTCCCTTTACAGTAGCAACGCCTATACGAAGTCCGGTAAAGGATCCCGGACCGACAGATACCGCAAACGCATCGATATCCGGACATTTCACACCGGAATATCCGAGAACACCGTCAACTATCGGCAAAAGAGTTCCCGAATGTGTTTTCTTTACGTTTCCCGTAAACGAGCAAATAGTCTTTCCATCCGAGCAAAGTGCTACCGAGACCGTATCCGCCGAGGTATCCAAAGCAAGTATTTTCATCAGAAGCTCCTCTTTGATCAATATTCGTAAATCGTTATATACCGTCTGTCGGGAAATCTGTCCGTATCCGTTTTTTCGATATGGATCTCTATCCTGCTTTCAGGCAAGGCGTAAGGAATGTTTTCGGACCATTCGCAAAGAATTATTCCGTCCCCGCGATCAAGGTATTCGTAAAATCCGGTTGAATAAAGATCATCGTCGTCGTTGATCCTGTAAACGTCAAAATGATACACCGGAATATCACCGCTGACATATTCGTTGATTATAGCAAACGTGGGAGAAAAGACCCTGTCATTCGGACACAAGGACGAGCACAAGCCTCTTACAAAGGCTGTTTTACCCGTTCCGAGATCTCCAAAAAATGCAACAAAAACGCTTCTTTTTTCTCTCAAAATGTCTGCGACCTTTTGAGCTATGCTCAGGGTCTCATCCACACCTTCGCTTATCAAATCTAATATTTTTCTCATTAAAAGAGTCCTGTTATGTTTCCTTCAGCATCAATATCGATAGAGTATGCGGACGGCTTCTTGGAAAGTCCGGGCATAGTCATTACCGCACCGGTGAGAACTACTATAAATCCTGCACCTGCATTGAGAGTTACCTCTCTTACGTTAAGCGTAAATCCTGTGGGTCTTCCGAGAAGAGCGGCGTCGTCGGAGAGCGAATACTGTGTCTTTGCCATACAAACGGGCATCTTCGATACGTCCAAACCGAGAGATTCTATTTCCTTTATTGCCTTTATAGCCGCAGCATCGTACTTTACGTCCTTTGCGCCGTAATAATTCTTTGCAACAGTCTCTATCTTTTCCTTTATGCTTATGTCATCGGGGTACAAAAGCTTGAATTCAGACGGCTTTTCGCAGGCCTCAACGACCTTCTGTGCAAGCTCCTTGCCACCTTCTCCGCCCTTCGCGAATACCTCGGAGAGTGAAAATTCAGCACCTGCCGCATAGCATACGCTTCTTACGTATTCAAGCTCTGCATCTGTATCCGTATGGAATCTGTTTATAGCAACAACTACAGGAAGACCGAACTTACGGAGATTCTCGATGTGTGCCTCGAGGTTGCATGCACCCTTCTTCAGTGCCTCGAGATCCTCGTTTGCCAAAGCATCCTTTGCAACTCCGCCGTTGTACTTGAGCGCTCTTACTGTTGCAACGAGCACTACGGCATCGGGAGTAAGACCTGCCTTACGGCATTTGATGTCAAA
>JAZSLE010000080.1:0-2061 GCA_045535215.1 Eubacteriales bacterium | reverse complement strand
TGCTTGTCAGGAAAAGAGGACAGAGAACTTTAAACATTCTCTGTCCTTTTCTTGTCGGTAGGTAATGTGTTCTATCGAATTTCTAAAACTGTCCTTTAGAGTACGCTCCGTACGATCCGGACTTTTTTCAAAAATACAGCTTCTTTTGAAATTTCGTATTGACACGGGTAACGTTTTATGGTAAAATCATAGTAGAAATTCAGGAGGACCAAAAAATGAAGCGTATTTCAACAAAAATTATTTCTTTACTGCTGGTACTCATTATGCTTATGGGTATTGCGCTTACGTCGTGTGTGCCGAGCAGCGACACGATTGATGAGACGACACCCGAAAGCACAACCGAAGGTTATGTCACCACTCCGGCTGAATCTCTTCCCGCGGAGACGACACCTCCGCCCGAGCAGGAAATGGGTGAGCCGAAGGATGCTCAGATCATTACGAATCTTTACACCGATTATACAGTGATGCGCCCCGAGGGTGCGAACTCGATCGTAACAAACGCGGCTGAAATCTTCAAGGGAAAATTCAGATCACTTATACAGAATCCCGACGGAGTATACATCTCCGAGGACTTTGTTACAGAGGGGCAAAAAATATCACCTGACGAAAAGGTCATCCTTATCGGATACACAAACCGCGCGGAATCCAGGCTTGTATATGAAGGCCTTAAATTCGGAGACTACAAAGTAGCAAACGTAAACGGAAAGATCGTTATTGCTGCATACACGAGCAAGGCGTTTACCGCCGCTATAACCGACTTTATTCAATATATAAAGGACCACAGCACAAGCCAAGCTGCAATCATACCCAAGGACTTCGTTTTATCGGGAAGCGCGGTCGAGACGAGGCTCTCAACCATTCCCGCAGTTCCCGGCACAGGGAACGTGTATATACACGATATGGGCGACCAGTGTTATATGGCAGTGACGGACGATACCACGCCTGAAATCTTTGAAAGCTACAAGGTGCTTCTCACGGAAAACGGCTTTACCGAGTATGCAACAAACAAGATAGACGAAAACCTTTTCGCCACATACACAAACCAAACTCTTATTGTCAATACGTACTACAGTGCATTCTCGAAAGAAATACGAGTAACCGCAGAGCCGAAAAGCGAAACCTCTCTTCCCACCCGTGCGGAAGACAACAACTATACTGCAGTCACCACTCCCCTTGTAACGCAGATCGGACTTGAGCGAGTAGGAAACTCCGGCTACCAGAACGGTATGTCGTACGTATTCAGACTCGCGGACGGAAGCTTTATTATATACGACGGTGGATTCTCACAGAACGCGGTCGATGCTAAAAAGCTTCATCAGGTGCTTGTTGAGCAGGCGCCCGACAAGGATAACATAACGATAGCCGCATGGATAATCACTCACGCACACGGCGACCACTTCGGGACATTCTATCACTTCTTCAGCGAATATAAACCTAATAGTGAAAAGTCAAAATACACTATTGAAACCGTAATAAGAAACTACCCCAGCTCGTCCGATGCTTCGGGTGCCGGTAACGTCGTGCAGCAGACTCCGATAGCGGTAGAAACGAGGCTTAAGGCAACGGGCACTAATCTCGTAAAGAGCCATCCCGGACAGGTATTCCATATAAGAGACGCGAAGATAACGGTCATGTACAACCTTGAGATGTATTTACCTAATTCTTTCACGTACTTCAACGCATCGTCTACCGTAACGAAGATAGAGCTTGCGGGACAGTCCTTTATGATGCTCGGAGACTGCACGGAACTTGCAGCGAAAATATTGGTTCAGACCTACTCTCCCGAATCGCTGGCATCCGATTTTCTTCAGGTAGCTCATCACGGATACATGGGAGGAACGACCGCACTTTACAGAGCAATAGATCCCACATACGTCCTCTGGCCTATGGGTACTGCGGACTATGCAATATACAAGGCTCATGAACGCTCTGCATTTCTATTCTCGTCAACGAAGATAAAGCAGATATTCGTTGCGGGACATACAAAATACGAATTCTCGCTTCCCTTTAACGGGGGCAACTACAAGAAGACGGTATACCCCTCTTAAGTATCTTCCGTCA
>JAZSLE010000225.1:0-3084 GCA_045535215.1 Eubacteriales bacterium | reverse complement strand
TGCCGGTTGCAACGAGCTCGGAGACGTCTATCTCCTTTACCACGCTACCCGCCAAGAGAATTTTGGCTGACTTAATAACAGCGTTGCTATTCGCTTCGGCACTGAGTGTAAGGTCGTGTCCCTCGCTGCTTTTGGATATGCTTGCGCTAAGGCTCGAGAGACCGCTTAACGTCTTGGCTTCGCCCTCTGAAACTGTATGAATTTTAGGTGATGGATCATCCTTTGCTTTGTAGATCGCAATGATGGAATAGTGGTACTCTGTGCTTGGTGTCAGTCCTTGCACGGTGGCGGCGTTGTTATTTACGCGAGTAGCCTCGATCAAGTTGCCGTCGGCGTCCGTGATAATAACGAAAATCTTTTTGCCGTAGTAATCGACGAGTCCCGAGTAATCGGAAACATAAACGTGGAAGGAGAGGGAATGGTATGTGGCGTGTGGTAATACCACGGCGGAAGGATCGGTGCCGTTGCCGACGCTTACTGCAACTGTGCGGTCACCCTCCATACGTACGTCCTTAATTTCCGTGTCGTCTACATACTTTATTGTATCGATAGAATATTCCTTGATACCTAAGGTGGTTCCTACGTTCACCTTAAGAACGAGATTCTCCATATCCGAGCCCTCCTCGAACATATACGAGGAATAGGTCTTTCCATTGAGAGTAAAGGAGAGTATCTCATACTGATCGGGGTTGCTTATATGTACCGTGATGTAGATTTCTTGTCCCTGGGTAGCGTAATAAACCTCTTCCTTTCTTCCTGCGAAGGTGAGCGCATTGTTTATTTCTTCCTCGCTGAGTATATTGATGTCGTTCACCGATGCGGGATTAGGATTCTCACCGTTAGCATATGATGCGGTGTCAAGTGCGCTGAAGCTGTTTGAAATAGTCATTCCTTGATACACGGGCACCTGTCCAGGTACCGTGATGGGAGGAGGGGTGATAGTCGGCTCATCTTGTCCAAACAGCGTTATGAGCAGTGAAATTACTATAGCGAGGCATGCCGCGGCAGAAGATATGGTGCTTATAAGAACGCTTCTTTTGACACGCGGGTGCTCGAGGAGCTTTTCGCGCTTGATAGTGTTTCGCTCTATTATTTCGTCATTGATACCCGAGAGCGCATCAAGCTTTATTTCATCGCGGCGTTTCATACTGAGAAACCTCCACTTTCTAATTTTCTTTTAAGTGTCGCACGCATACGCGACAAGCGGCGCAGGATTGTATTTTCACTTAAGCCGAGACCGCGTGCGATCAAGGCTATCTTGTCTGCGTAGTAATATCTGCAGACGAATATGTACTCGTCGGATGACGAGAGTGAATTTATGAATTCGTTGAGTATTCTTGAGAGCTCCTCTGCTTCGAGCTTTTCGTCCGCGTTTTCACTCACGGATATACACTCATCGAGCTCGGAGAGTGATACGACGAGCTCAGACGGTATGCGCTTTTCTGCGGTATTTTTCCTGAACTTATCCAGAGCAAGTCCTCGTGTTATTCTGGCAAGAAATGAAGAAAAGACATTAGGACGTGCCGGGGGAATTTTATTCCAGGCACGGAGATAGGTATCAGACAGACATTCGTCGCAGTCGTATGCGTCGTAAATAATATTGTGAGCTATTGTGAATAAGTAGGCGCGGTATTTAGCATCTGTAAAAGATATTGCGCGCTCATCTCTTGACCAGAAGAGCTCGATTATTTTCTGATCACTCATACCTGTAACTGTTTCGTTCATAGTGGCTTCCTTTCTTATGGTCCTTATATATAATACCGTAAAAAAATACAAAAACCAACACTATTTTAAAAAATATTTTATTTTTTCTCTATGCATAGCTCTCCGCACCGTTTTTTTGTTCTCCTTTGGGCATTGCGCTCGCTTTTTTATAGCAAAAGCTAAATAAAATGTAGAAGTCAAACACCCCCGTTTTGATGCAAACTCTAAAAGAACTTAAACTTTCAGAACATCATAAACGAGGGTGTTTTTGTCATCCTTTATTTACATTTGTGTGGTTTTTGAGCTGAATTAATGTAGATGCAGCTTTGTTGGAAGCTTCTAATTTTATTTCTCATCAAAAACGCTTCGTTCTCTTTTTCTTAACTCCTTAGGGGAGCATCCGAAGGTTTCTATGCATACGCGATTGAAGGAACGGATGCTTTGGAATCCGCTCGCAAAGGAAATCTCGGTTATCGAAGCATCGGTGTCTTTCAAAGCTCTGTAGGCGTATTCTATTCTGTACATATTTAACAGCTGCTTAAAGTTTATGTCAAGAGTGTTGTTTTGCGTTCTGCGAGTGTTGCGAAACAAGTTTTGCTCTTACCTTGTCTGTTAACTACAGTATCCGCCTCCCAATGTCCGGCTTCTTTACGCTTATATACGCTTTTGTCACGCTTTCTAATAGATTTGCCCAATAAAAAAACGGAATAAAGCCTAAAAATGAAAGAGCCGCCCGGGGACGCACACTCGGACGGTTCTTTTATCGTTTATGAGAGGGAAACAGGTCAAGAATGGGCGAAAAAACTCTTAAAAATGCCCCCAAAACCTCAAAAATGCAAAAAAATCAGCACGACAATTCTATCAAAATCATCGTGCTGATTTGGTCTGAGTGTAAGGAGCGGAGCGACGGAATAGCGAGCTTGCGAGCGTCCAAGACTTCTCGCTCGGCAGAGCGAGGGCGCAGGCGACGGAACTTACGCTTCCCGGTCAAGTCGCTACGATGTATAGAGTAAGAACTTACGGCCTCTACCGCCCAATTTAACCGGAATGTCTTTTTCTCTCATTTTTTGCTTTTTCTAGCTATTTGCACATGGTGGTTGAAAACAAGCGGATTATATGGTACAATAAACACAAAAGTCGCGTTGCTTATTTACTAGCAATTTAATGACATCCTTATATGCGAAAGGAGAAGCTATGAAAATCATCATTATCGGCGGGGTTGCAGGTGGAGCAACTGCTGCGGCAAGAATAAGAAGACTAGACGAGAAAGCAGAGATCGTCATTTTTGAGCGTTCGGGTTACATTTCATACGCAAATTGCGGTTTGCCGTATTATATCGGCGGCATCATTGATGATAAAGAAGATTTGACGTTGCAAACT
>JAZSLE010000082.1:0-5197 GCA_045535215.1 Eubacteriales bacterium | reverse complement strand
GGTTTTCGTTCGCGACACATCAAGCGCCGACAGGCGCGGACACCCCTTCGTGCAGATCGTCTTCAGTCCGGTATCCGCGACGGATATCACCGAAAGGAGCGGATGCTCGCCGAGGCGCATCTCCTCAAGCGGCGTACCGTTACAAGATAAGTAGGCCAAGTCTTTGCAGGGTGTAAGGTCGAGAAAGGATAGCGCGGAGCCGTCCGCGTTTACGTAGTACAGCTCACAAAGTCTATCCGTCGGTATGCTTGACACCGACGTTCCGCTTATATTCAAAAATGCAATGCGTGGGAATATCTCTATTCCGTCAAGCGAACGAACGTCGCTTCTTCCCGAGATATCGACGTCGGTCACTCGCATAGCGTCGCTTCGGCTTACGTATCCGTCCTCGCATCCGCTCACGTTTTCGGTTATCCACTCTCGGAGAGCGGCGTCGGTAACGTAGGAATCTATCCGTATAGCGTCGGCGGCAAGCACGCTCGGAGACAAAGCAAATATCAACGAAAGGACAAGCACAAGGCTGATTTTTTTCATTCAGGTCACCTCTTTTTTCTTGGTAACCGAAGTATTGACGTTTCGCCGTTTGCCTATTCACGGGCAGGAAAAATATGCATAAAAAACCCGACGGTCATACCGTCGGGTTGATTTCATTGTCTGCTTTTTCAAGTGCCGCCTCGTACTCCTCGCGCGAGCAGATGCAGGAAAGCGCCGCTATAAGAGCGTTCGGAGTCATTCCCTTCGGTAGCCCGAAAACGGCTGCGAGTGCGTCGCGGCGATCGCTGCTGTTCGGCTTACCGGTGAGTCCCGCCTCGTAAAGGTCCGCCTTACTTATCACCGTACGCGGAATCTCTTCGCGGTCGCAAGCAAACGGAGAAAGAAGGTCACGGATAATGCTCACGTCTATTCCCTCAACGCCGAGCAGTCCCTGCTTTGAAGGAGTCCTCTTGCGCTTTTCCTTGCCCTCTATCTGCGGAGTATAGAGGTTTATCATCCTTTTTGGAGATACGTATTGCGATATTCTGCGGCGAATAACGCTTCCTGCGGCATCGCTGTCGGTCAAAATGATAAGCGGTGTCTTCTTAGCAAGCGCCTTGAGAGTCGCGGCGATCTCCCTACTGTTGAACACGCCGAAGCCGTCGGTAGAGATACAGACCGCGTCCACCGCTTCGGCAATTCTTTGCCTATCGTACCTGCCCTCAACGACTATCGGGTAGCGTATACGCATTTTTTCACTCATCTAAATCTATTCCTCTCTCAAGAAGGAAGGCGTCCACCTCGCGCTTATACGGAAGTGATGCAGATGCTCCGAGCCGCGAAACGGTTATACCTCCGACCGCATTTGCATATCTTGCGGCTTTTTTCGTGCTTTTACTTCTCAAATATTCAAGAGTAAATGCCGCGGTGAAGGCGTCGCCCGCAGCGGTCGTATCCACCGCGCTTACGGGATATGACGGATATTCGGCACCCATTCTATCCTCGTAGACGTAGCAACCGCGTCCGCCAAGCTTTATTACTATTATCTCGGCTCCCGTCATCTCGATAAGCCGCTCGGATGCCCTGCGGCACTCTTCCTTGCCCGTAGGCGATATTCCCGTCAGTATCTCGCACTCGGTCTCGTTCGGCGAGAACACCGTAACTCCCTTAAGTGACGAAAACGGGAAGGACGGGTCGGCAGGCCCCGCATCCATAAATACGGGAATATTGCGCTTTGCCGCCTCAAGTGCGGAAAACAGAGTGATCTCGGGATCTATCTCAAACTGCAAAAAGAGTGCATCAGCGCCCTCGTCAAGCGCCTTTTCTACCGACTCCTTCTTTATGTGCATATTCGCGGCGGGATACACCACTATTCTGTTCGCGGCGCTTCCCTCCTCAAGTATTATCGTTGCAAGTCCGGTGCCTACGTCGTGAAGCCTCGTTACGTGAGATACGTCTATACCCTCGCTCTTGTAGAGAGATAGCAACGCGTCTCCGTTCGCGTCCGCGCCGAGTGCGGCACAGAACACACTGTTAACGCCGAGTCTCGCGAATGCAAGAGCACTGTTTGCACCCTTTCCTCCCGGCACGTACTTATAGTCCTGCCTTGAAAGGAAGGTCTCACCCGATGCGGGTATCCTTTCGGTACGCATAATAAAATCCATATTGGCACTGCTTACTGTAAGTATCTTCATAGCATTCACCCCCGTTTGGCAAATATATCCGTAATATCGTTATCACTTGCTCGGAAGAACCGCACCTATCGTAGCCGCGAGATTGGACAAGGGCATCGTTTGAAGTATTATCTTTCCCGGCCCCTTTACGTGCGTAAGAAAGAGTCCCTCGCCTCCGAAGAAGATATTCTTCGCGCCCTTTACAGTGCGAACGTCCATAGTACACGTAGAGCTCATTGCGGCAAGGTTACCCGTATCGACTACTATCTCCTGGTTCGGTGCAAGATCGTATTCTACAGCGGCACCGTCTATCTCAAGGAATGCGATCCCGTTTCCCGAAAGTCTCTGGAGTATGAATCCCTCTCCTCCGAAAAGACCGCTCATAAAGTGCTTGCGGAAATGGAGAGAAAGCTCAACTCCCTCCTCGCTTGCAAGAAAGCTTTTCTTCTGAACAATAAGATCATTGTCGGGAGATATCTTCACTACGCGGATCTCTCCGGGGAAGCTTGACGAAAACGCGATAAGTCCGTCTCCCTTTGACGTAAATCTGTTCTGAAAGAGATTTTCGCCCGTAAACATTCTTCCCATAACCTTACCGAAGCCGCCTCCGGTAGTGGTCATTTCGATATTAGGGGACATCCAGCTCATAGCACCGCTCTCGGTGATCATTGTTTCTCCGTTTGTAAGTGTGCATATTACGACAGGCATGCTGTCGCCCTTGATCTCGTATTTCATAGCGGTCTCCTTTTTAGTTATTTTCTTTCCATGATGATAAATCCGTACGGCGGTATACTGTCCGTCTCACGGTAGCCGCCGTTATAGAGGTCGGCCCCCTTGATCGTCTTACCGAGCTTAAGCTCCTTTTTGGAGGAGTTTATATACACGTCGACGCGTACTCCGTCCTTTTCTCTTCTGAAGCCGAACACCGAGCCTCTTTCGCGGAGCACCTTGAAGCTTCCTTTATCAAAGCAGGGATGCTCTCTCAGCTTGCCGAGTCTCTCGTAGTGCGCTCTGACGGCCTCGTCCTCCCCACCCCACGGATAAGGCATTCTGCAGAACGGGTCGTAAAGCCCCTCGAGTCCCGCCTCGTCTCCGTAGTAGAGACAGGGGAATCCGTATACGGTATACTGAAGAGCGGAAAGCGCAAGAAGCTTTTTGCATGCCTCTTCTCTCGCCCTCTTCGGCAATCTGTATTCGTAAGCCTCCTTACCGCTTTTCATCTCGCTGCTGTCGGCGCCGCCGAGCATAGACAGTATTCTTTCGGTATCGTGAGTTCCGACTATGTTCATAAGGCTATGGCAGACCTCACGCGGATAAGTTGACCACAAGGTCTTGAGCGTATCGCTTATTACAGAGCTGTCCTTTTCTTCAAAGAAGTGTATCGCCGCTGTACGGAAGGGATAGTTCATAACGCTGTCAAGCTGATCTCCGTGAAAATAGCGTCTTCTCTCGCCGTAAGCCTCTTTTAGCACCGCGTTCTCCCAGACCTCGCCTATAAGCGCGGCGTCCTTTTTCTCGTTTCGCATGCTCTCGCGAAATTCGCAGAGAAAATCGTCGCAAAGTTCGTCGGCAACGTCAAGTCTGAAGCCGTCCACGCCCATTTTCATATACTTTTTGCAGACCTCGTTGCAGATGTAATCTCTGCACTCCTTGTTTGCAAGATTTAAGCGCGGATGTATACGTATTCCCCACCAGCATTCGTACTCGTCGGGATAATCCTTGAAGATATACCAGTCGTAATATTTTGAATTCTTGCTGTTATACGCTCCTACGGTATCGTATTTATTCTTCTTATTAAAATACAGGCTGTCGTCACCGGTATGATTGAATACGCCGTCGAGTATCACGCGTATTCCTCTCTCGTGTGCGCCTGAAAGGAGAGCTGCGAGCGCCTCGTCTCCGCCAAAGCCCTCGTCCACCTTCATATAGTTTCCGGTGTCGTACTTGTGGTTGGAATACGCCTCGAATATCGGAGAGAGATAAAGCACGCTTACTCCGAGCGACTTAAGATAGTCAAGCTTCTCACAGATGCCGTAAAGGCTTCCTCCGTAGAAGCGGTTATTCTTAACGTCCCCACCTCGCTTGCGTGCGTATTGCATTCCCGAGCCGTACCAATCCTCTTCGTACTCGGCATCCTCTCTTTTGGGCATATCAAAGTGCGCCGAACGCGAAAAGCGGTCGACGAATATATGGTACATTACGTTCTCCCTGTGCATGGGCGCATAGTCCTTATCGTAGACAAGCAGGCTGAAGCGTCCGTTTGAGGAGTAAGTAAAGGTATAGTCAAAGTTATTTTCGGTATGAGAAAAAACAGTCTCAAGACCTCTGAGTATAAGTATCTCGTAAAAATACAGGCCCTTTTCAAGAAGCAGGTCTGCTGTGTATATCTCGCCGTCAAGCTCACTACTTATGCAGGAAAGGGGCAAGTCCTTATCCGCCTCGCCGTCTCTTGCTATGCGAAGGACAGCACCCGAGGCTCCGATGTCTCTGGGGATGCTGACGCTGAGGGTAACCGTATCGCCCTCTCTAAATGCCCCACAGTCGGAGAGATCGCTCTCTCCGACTGTCTTTGCAATTACTATTTTACTGTAATCTTCGTTGGTTCTGTTTGATTTTAAGATCATAATGCCACGTCTTTGTGTGTACCGGTCAACCCTTTATTCCGTCTACCGGTCTGAGCTTCCATATTCTGTCCGCATACTCTCTTATGCTTCTGTCGGCGGCGAAGTGACCTGCACCTGCGATATTGAGAAGAGACATACGGTTCCAGAGCTTCTTATCGGCGTATTTATCGATAAGAGAGAGATGTGCAAGTCTGTAGGACTCGAAGTCTGCAAGGCACATATAGGGATCTGCGATTCCGTATCCCGCGAGGAGATAGGACGCGATATCCGAGAAGGACTCTCCGTTGAATCCGATATTGAGCGAGTCAACGACTCTGCGGAGTATAGCGTTGTCCGCATAGAAGAGGGCGGAGCGGTATCCGCTGAGCCAAAGCGCCTCTACCTCCTTTGCGTTAAGACCGAAGATGGCTATATTTTCGGGTCCTA
>JAZSLE010000200.1:0-5724 GCA_045535215.1 Eubacteriales bacterium | reverse complement strand
CGCCGTAGGCGGTTCGTTCCTTTTTTATTATTCATTATTGCGTCGCGTTAAGCTTTTTCAAAGCCTACGAGCACTCCGCCCTTTTCTGCATAAAAGCTGCAAAGACCTCTGAACTTGTGTATTTCAACAAGCGCGTCGTTGAATTTTTCAAGTATCATTTCCCTAAGGGTGTTCGCCGCTGCCTCATTCAGACAGTGTCCGATACTTATCTTACCCGAGCGGAAGCCTTCGGCTTCAAGGCTGGTGACGATAGCCTCAAGAGAACGGCGCTCGCCTCTGCATTTGCTCATGGGCTCAAGCGTTCCCTCTGTGCTTGCTTTGCCTACGATGCGTATGCCTGCAATACCTACAAGTCTTGCAACGAGCGGAGAGACTCTGCCGTTGTTTGCAAACGTCTTCAAGGATCTGAGCATAAATACAAGTCCGGTCTTCCGGCTGTATTTTTCTATGCTTTCGCATATTTCCTCGTAGGGTATTCCACTTTCGATATATTCCTCAAGCTTCTCTATCAGCAAGGTTATTTCGGGGCCTGCTGAGAGAGAATCCAATACGAATACGCGCTTGCCCTCGTTCTCGGATTCGTATATCTGCTTTGCGGCGCAGGCGGAATCGTAGCTTCCCGAAAGGCCGCTCGTTATTGTGACACAGAAAATATCGTCCGCATCGCCAAAGGCTTCAAGCCAATCTCCCGTGTTGGGACAGGAAGATTTCGACTTGCCCTTGTATTTGTCCATAAAGTCTACCATTGCCTTGACGTCAAGCTTTTCGTCGTCCACGAATTCCTTCTCTGCGGTAATGATCTTCATCGGTGAGCAAGCAAATTCAGTGTGCTTCAATTCAAACATATCGCACGAAGAATCCGCCACTATTTTTATCTTTCTCATGTTGTTCCTCCTACCCAATAACAGAACTCTTCAAGCTTTTTATCGTTACGGTCTAAAGAGCGGGGAACAGATGACCTGCTTCCTTATTCGCCTCCCGCAGACATGGTTTTGACTGATGCTTGTGATCTTGTCGGGCCTGTTTATTTTATTGCTTATACTTTTTTATTGACTTGTACCGTTTTTGGGGCGATCGGGGAAATCCCCGTCTTTGCCCTTGGATTTGTTGACAACTCAACAAGTATGCATATAGTATACCACGGATTTGTTGAGTTGTCAACAAGTTTCAGTCGTTTTTATACT
Source organism: Eubacteriales bacterium (assembly GCA_045535215.1). Classification (GTDB taxonomy): domain Bacteria; phylum Bacillota; class Clostridia; order Oscillospirales; family CAG-272; genus SIG640. The sequence goes on along the minus strand of JAZSLE010000200.1, from coordinate 4,540 downwards.
TACCTGAATTGTACCCTTTTTATGTAATAAAAACATACGGAATCTCAAACGGCAGAATCTCGCGCCTTTCTTTTCCGATACGCTCCGTGGCACCTTGGATGCAGGTTTCGGTAGGAAGATTGTAGAGAAACACCGTGTCGCAGTTTTTATCCTTACCTCAAGCGTTCTTTGATAGTTTCCGTCTATTATCCACTCATCTGCCTTCATTATCTCGGAGAGTCGTTCGTCAAACTCGGATCTTTCTGTTGATACTGAGAAGAAAAGCGGGACCGCACATCGTACGGCCCCACAACAGAGTGAGAAAAGCTGAGATTCTTATTTCTCTTCAACCTCCGCCTTCGGAGGTATAAGGGACGGGGCAACGTTGCCCGATACGTCGTAGTTTTCTTTATAGAATGAACGGTATTTTTCGTAGTCCATTTCACAGTCCCAACCGAGCATTTCCATCTCAACTCCGAAGAGACGGGCGTACGTACCTAACTCGCTCGCGCCGTTTGAAAGATAGAAATGCTTTCTCTTTATGCGCTCGTCGAGATTCTCCGCGCTGCTGTGAATTCGCTCTATCTCAAGGAAGATACCCTTATCCGGGTATTTTTCGCGGATGGCACCGAGGGTCTCACTCCCGATCCCCATGCCGCGCTTATCCTTTCGTATTGCAAGATAGTCCACGAGAATAAGGTCGCTCCCGTTTATCGTGGTAACGAGACCCGCAAACTCTCCGTCCTTTTCAAGATACCACACGTCGGTCTTTCCTGTCCTCTGCATGGACTTGATTATGAAAAACGGCTTGCGCTCGTTTAACGGAAACGCCTTTTTGTAAAGACGCTTGATCCTTATCCAATGGATAAGTTTTTTTGCCTGTATAAGCTTTATTTCCATTTTAGATGCACCTCTGATCGCGGCGAAAGTATCACCAGATGAACGGTATCATTCTGTATTTTACCTTCTTTTTGTATTCGACGTATCCCTCAAGCTGTTCCTCAAGCACCTTTTCCTCGTTCTTTATCCTCTTTATAAGTATGAACGGGTATACGAGGAATATAACGAACGAAATGAGAGAGCCGAGAACGATGGGCATGCTGAGAAAAAGCAGGACGGTGGCAAAATACATCGGGTGACGGACTATGCCGTAAAGTCCGGTGTCTATCACCTTTTGTCCTTCCTGTACCTTTATCGTTCTTGAAAGATACGTGTTCTCTCGAAGCACCTCTGCGTAAAGGACGTACGCTGCAAGAAATACTGCCGCACCTACGATCACCGCCCACGTGGGAAGCACGAACCAGCCGAATCTGAAATCAAGTCCGCAGATTATAAAGCCCGCAATGAACATGATACCGCTTAGCAGTAATACGGTCTTCTGCTCGGATTCCTTTTCCTTTGCATCAAGACGGCTCTGCAGAAGCGACGGGTTCTTTATCATCATTACGATGCCCGCGCAGAACATCGGAACGAAAAGAATGCCCATCAAAAGCCATCCGTTAGGGTAGTTGAGCGTCCCTGCGGGAAGGAAGATAAGAAGTGCTACCGCAAGCACTCCTACGAAAAATTTTATTATGGCCTTAAAGAATAAATTCATAATAATAGGAGATCTCCCGAAATTATTGTTTTAAATTATGAGTTCTGCAATATTCTTTTATTGCAAGAGCAAAGCAACGGCCGAGCTCCAAAAGCTTTTCCTCGGATACGGCGTTGCCCTCGCTGCCGAAGTACGTAGTTTCAAGAGTAAATGCTATCGAGCATTCGGGCCTGTTTGCCATCGTGAAGCTGAAGTTTGGGGACGGTACGTTCCATTTTTCAAACGCAGGATGATCGTTCTTACCGCTGTATTTCATAGAGCCATCGCTTATGCAACCTTCTAATATTTCGGAAAATTCAGCGCAGCCGCCGTTTTTATCGGCGCAGTTTCTTACGATAAATACGTGATCGTTGCGACCGCCCTTGTGCCACGGTGCGTGGAGATCGAACGCGAGATTACATCCGTTTTTCTCCGCATAGTCGCGTATCGCCCTTACCTCCGGGTGTATCGACGGAGCGTCTGCGGTGTAGTCTCTGTTGTGGTCGTGCGGGTACCGTTCTTTTCCTTGGTCGCCGTCGGTCACTCCGTCAAAATCTACGAAGGGAACGCAAAAAACACTGACTTCGGGTATAGGAGAGAAGAAAAGCTCCTTCAATACTCCCTCAAGCACGTAAGAACCGGTAGCCTCGCATGCGTGATGCCTTGCGGTAAGTATAAGAGACGTGCTTCCGTCACCGAAGCGAATACAGGGGACGCTTCGCCCCTTTTTGCTTTTGCAAAGCTCGGATATCTCTATACCGCTTCGTTCTGCAAATTCGTAAAGCCTTTTCGGATGATATAGCATATTATGTGCGAAATACACCCTGCTCTCGTTCTCTCCGAATTTGTAGGTAAAGCCGTCGCCGTCACATTTGCCGAGCCAATGCCAGCTTTCAAGGTCGTGGCTCACTGCGGGTCCGAAGTAGCCTATTCTGTTCTTTTGAAAGCGAAAGCGTATTTCACGACCCTCGGCACCCTCAACGCAAAAGGCAAAGTAGAACCAATCGCATACAGTGTCGCGAAGCTCATTTTCAATATATACGGTGTCTCCTGCCTGCTCCTTCACCTTGCCGTTTCCGCCCGTGAATTTGTTGTGTATCAGCATGATGTCCTCCTCGCTTTTGAAATCGACTAATTATACTACATAAAGAACCGTTTGTCAATACCGGCAGCGAAAAAAAGCATTCCTCGGATGTGAAGCCCAAAGCGGCTTTGGAATCTTTTTCTTACGCTATTGACAAGCGGGGGAGCGTGTGATATAATAAACGCAAACAAAGTCAAAGGAGGACAATGCAATGATAGAGGAAATTGCTTCAAAGGCTTACGTCGTTGTTACCGACTATATAAAGGCAAACACGGGAGAGGACGTGTCGGATGCTCTTCAAGAACTCATACTCAACAATCCGAGAAGGGTGATATTCTTCCCCGACGGTGAATACGTTCTTTCAAAGCCGATATGCACTCCCGCAAATCCCGAGCGAAGCGTATCTCTTCATCTTTCAAACTTCGCGATAATAAAGGCTTCGGACGATTGGAGCGACGAAGAGGCACTTATACGACTCGGTGCCGCAGAGCCGTTCAATACGACGTACGTTAACGGAAGCAACTACTATCTCAGTGGCGGCGTCATCGACGGCAACGATCTTGCAAACGGAGTTTCGGTAGATAGCGGAAGAGAAACGCGTATAGAAAACGTTTCGATAAAGCACACGAAGATAGGACTCCACGTAAAGTACGGCGCGAATTCGGGCTCGTCCGACAGTGATATAATAAACGTAAACATAATCGGAAGAGGCACGCCCGATTCTATCGGCGTTCTCGTGGAGGGTATGGACAATACCTTCACCAATATGCGCATCGCCCGCGTTCAGATAGGCTTTAAGCTGATAAGAGGAGGTAATTATCTCCGAAACATACACCCGCTCTACAGCCTCAAAAGCGGATGGGATCACTATTCCGAAAGCATAGCCTTTTGGGACGATAGCTGGGAGAATTGGTACGATTTCTGCTACAGCGATCAGTATTGCACGGGATTCTATCTCAAGGACGGAGTGCGCTCCGTTTTCCATAACTGTTTTTGCTATTGGTGGACGACGGTGGAGGGAGGTCAGATAGGCTTCAAGGCGGCAGGAAGATTCTGCGCCTTGATAAGAAACACGAAGGTGACATTCAGAAACGATTCGGAGCTTACCGAGTTCCTTCTTGTCGGAGCACCCGGCGGAAGCGGATATATCGACCTGCCCTTCTTTAAGGAGCATATGACGAGGGATAAGACGTATAAGGAATATTTGCACGGACCCGTGCTTCCGTAGGGTAAATATGCTTCTTCAAAGCCAAGCTTTAAATCGGCTCTAAGAAAAGGGACTGTCATACTTATTAAGGTATGACAGCCCCTTTATTCGTTGTTTTGAATATATTAGCGCACCCAAATTTGTATACTGCGGCAAAAAGGCATTGCAAGATCGAATTGCTCGATTGGAGGAATAAAAAATCGTGCGTTCGATGAAATGAATAACGATGAAGACAACACGGAAAACAAAACGAAGGGACTTTGAGCAAAAGCGCCGTCAAGCGTTGCTTCCGAAAGGACACCGTAAAAAAAGGTGCCGCCTCTTGATGAGGCGGCACCTTTAACGTTTGTGTAAAGCCGAGCTTTAAACGGATCTTGAGATCTTCAGAGCTCTCGTTCTTCTGTCAATAATCTCTGCGATGGGATAGTATATGGGTATGGTGACGTAGATTATCCACGAGGGGTGCCAAATACCGAAATAAAAGCCGCATATGAGGTATAAGACGGATGCAAATACGGGGTACGCGAAGCAGGTGAGTCTGCGCTTCGTTATGGCTTCGACGAGTGAATAGTAAAGGGGTATGGTGAGAAAGATTATCCAGGACGGATGCCATCCGCCGAAGATATTGCAGCAGCCGAATACGAGATAGAGGGTAGCGCAGATAAGCGGATACGGAACGGTAAGCCATATAAAG
>JAZSLE010000107.1:0-2293 GCA_045535215.1 Eubacteriales bacterium | reverse complement strand
GTTGACGAAAACGGCAAGCTTGCTATAGTAGACGTTCTCCCCGGCAGGTATAAGCTCACAGAGAAGGTAGCTCCCATCGGCTACGAGACCCTTGACGGCGCAATAGAGTTTACAATAGACGAGACCGGCAAGGTAACTCCCAAAAATCTTCCCAACGGCGTAAGCGCGAATGATAACGAAGGTGTCTTCACTCTCACGGTAAAGAACTTCAGAGCATTTACCATCACGGTTAACTACTACGACCTCGATTCCGAGTCCCAGATACGTGTAAGAACCTTCAGACTCGTGCCCGGTAACTTCGGCACAGGTATCGTTGGCGAATATCAGTACACAAAGATCCTTGAGTCCTTCTTCGCAGAGAAGATCCTCGAGGGAGCTCCCTACGACGTTACCGATAAGGACGCCCTTGAGATAGAAGAATATACCTATATGTACACAGACGGCGACGCTCTCACCGGTATAATGGACGGCGATAAGGTAGTAAACGTATACTACTCAAAGACAGTTGACATCACACCTCCTCCCGTACCCGAGGGCCCCACACCCAACACGGGTGATGGAAGCATGATCATGATTCTCGCGGCAGTAGCAGCACTCTGCCTCGGCATGACAGCATTCGTTAAGAGAAGAGAGAATGCATAATTTGAAACAGAAAAATCACCACCGCAGAGCCACGGCTCTGCGGTGGTGATTTTTTACTTGCTTTTTGAAAGGGAAGAGAACAGCGTCACTGAAGCGGACGTCTCTTCGCCGTGATCTCGGGAACTGTTATCTTTATTACCGCCACGATGTTCGTCATCTTCTCGCTGATGTCAAAATCCTTGCCCGTCTGCGTCTTCATCAGATAGTAAAGCCCGCGCTTCTTCTCCTCAACGTCCTCAACTATTTCCGCAACACCCTCACCCATAACGGACGAGTACGTGATACCGTATTGGCAGGCAAACTTGCCCTCAAACGGCGTAATGTCGGTGTCTATCTCAATGAAAACGTTGTGATTTGACCGAATGACGTCCAGCTTTCTGCCGGTCAGAGCACCGTGTAGGTACAGCGTAAGCGCAGTGCCGTCAAGCACGTACCCGTAATTCATAGGCACAACGTACGGAACGTTCCCGTCTATCATACCCACGTGAACGATCTTTGCCCTGTCAAGAATGCCTTTTATTTCATCGATGTCGGTGACCTCGCGCTCTCTTTTTGTAATTCCTCTTTTCATATTTTTACCTCACCGGATTTTTATCTTCATAAAATTATGTACGTTGCGACAGCTTATCTTTGTGCGTCGGTATTACTCAAATAATCCTCCACCAAAGCATCCTGAATGCTTCTCAGAAGCTCGGGCGCCTTGCCGCCTACCTCCTGGCCGTCAACGTGCGTAGCGACGATGCAGAAGTTAGAGCTCGACGAGAGCATTATCTCGTCCGCGGAAAGCAAAAATTCAAGCGAAAACGGCTCCTCTACCACCTCGACTCCGAGCTTGCGACATACCTTTATAAGATTTTTTCTCGCAATGCCCGACAAAATGAGATTGTCAAGCGGAGCGGTATAGAGCTTGCCGCTCTTCAGACAGTGAACGTTTGTGTGCGCACCCTCGGTAACGCGGTTCTGTATTCCGTTTGCTTCCTTTCTGTAAAGGATGCACTCTTCCGCGCCAACCTTCGCCGCCGCCTCGGACGCGAGAACGCTCGGAAGCAGACAAAGCGTCTTTACGTTGCACATGTAAAAGCGAATGTCCTCGTAGGTTATCAGCTTCGCTCGTCTGTAGATGTCCGCAAGCTTGCGCGGAGTAACGGTCACCCAAAGATTCGGTCTTGTGCCCTTCGGGAAAACGTGGTTTCTCGGCACGTTCGCGCCTCTCGTTATCTGCCAATATAAAAAGGTCTCGCCGTTCGTTTTAGACGTGTCTACCTTTGACACGAGATCGTTCAACAGATCCTTCAGCTCCTGCTTCGTGTATGGAATCTCGATCTCAACGAGCGCCGCCGAGTTGAAGAAACGGTCCACGTGATCGTCAAGACAGTATATCACGCCGTTTCTCGTCGCCGTCGCATCGTATACTCCGTCACCGAACCAGCACGCGCGGTCGCTCATCGGAACTACCATATTTTCTATCAGATCGTATTTTCCGTCATAATATCCGAGATCCTTCAGCTTCTTTTCCATTGTGTGTTCCTCTTTCTGCAATCGAATAACGTCTTGCGTGCCAAACGCGACCGAAATCGACCGCACAAGGCAAAATAAATATCATATTCTCATGTGGGAGTTATTACTTCCCACCGTTGGCTCTGCCTTTGCT
>JAZSLE010000012.1:0-5287 GCA_045535215.1 Eubacteriales bacterium | reverse complement strand
AAGAATGAATAATACAAACAAAAATCCGCCCTCTTACGAGAACGGATTTTCTTTTGGGGTGGCTGACCGGGCTCGAACCGGCGACCCCCAGGGCCACAACCTGGTACTCTGACCAACTGAGCTACAGCCACCATATTGGCGTGCCTTGAGGGACTCGAACCCCCGACCTACTGCTTAGAAGGCAGTTGCTCTATCCAGCTGAGCTAAAGGCACATTTGCTTTTAAAAAGGAGCGCTTTACGCTCCCTGTTGGAGCGGGTGATGGGAATCGAACCCACGCGACCAGCTTGGAAGGCTGGAATTCTACCATTGAACTACACCCGCATATGCTCTAATCTTGATTGCCCGATTATTATACCACAAAACATTTTGTTTGTCAATACCTTTTTTCAAAGTTTTTTGCGTTTTTGAAAAAATTTTATTGCCCTCTTGAAAAACACACGAACGTATGATATAATATATACGTTAGGTTCATTTAAGTGATGGATTGCAACGTATGAAAACGGAGGACTATTATGAACAGTTGTCTTGCTCCCGACTATTTCTTTTATCATTATTACGATATAACTGCAAGCTTTCTTGAACAGAATGCGATAGAGTGTCTGCTTATGGATATAGACAATACACTTGCTCCCTACGAGCAGGATGAACCGGATGAACGTATGCTTGAATGGTTCGGTATGCTCTCCGAAAATAATATAAAGGTGGCTCTCGTATCGAACAACAACGAGGAAAGAGTTACCAAATTTATTCAGAAGCTCGGCGTTCTTGCCTTCTTTGACGCACATAAGCCCTCGGCTGAATTTTACATTTCCGCTATGAAGATGCTTAAGGTGCCGAAATGCAGGACTGCGGTGCTCGGAGATCAGCTTCTTACAGACGCTATGGCGGGTAGAAATCTCGGTGTGCGCGTTATAATCGTGCCGCCGATAAACGATAAGAAGAACGCCTTTTTCAAGTTTAAGAGAGCACTTGAGAAGCCTATTATGAAAAAGTATTTCAAGGAAAACGGGATAGATCCCGAAAAAGGAGGATGGAATTGATGGATCCGCTTTTCGGTCCCGGCGGTAACAGTGCCGATTTTTACGACGCGGGCTATAAGTCTACTTTGGATGCTCCTCGCTTTGTCAAGGAGTACGGGCTTGATGCATATGAATATGAGGCGGGCAACGGTCTGCGCACGTCGGATGCCACGCTCAAGGCAATTGGAGATGCCGCGGTGAAGAACGGCATAGCAATGTCTCTTCACACGCCGTACTATATATCCCTTACAAGTGTTGATGCGGAAAAGAGAGCGGCGGCTATCGGATACATAAAGCAAAGCATAAGCGCGGCGAAGCTTCTCTCTGCAAAAACGATAGTTATACATTGTGGCGGAGTTGCAAAGATAACAAGGGAAGAGGGAATGCGTCTTTCCACCGAGACTCTGCATATGCTGATGGACGATATCGGATCGTCTGAAATCTCTCTCGGTCTTGAGACTATGGGGAAGATAAATCAACTCGGCACTCTTGAGGAGGTCGTTGAGCTTTGTAAGATAGACCGCGCGTTTTCTCCGGTTGTCGACTTCGGACACCTCAACGCGAGAAATCTCGGCGGATACTTTATGACTGTTGACGATTACAGAAGAGTGTTCTCACTTGTCGGAGAGACGCTCGGCGATGAAAAGGCAAAGAAAATGCATTGTCATTTTTCAAAAATAGAATATACACAAATGGGCGAGAAAAAGCATCTTACGTTTGAGGATACCGTATACGGTCCTGAATTTGATCCGCTTGCGGAGGCAATGGTAAGAGAAGGCGTTTCGCCTACGATAATATGCGAGTCCAACGGCACGATGGCGAGGGATGCGTTGTATATGAAGAATACTTTTAAACAAGCAAAGGAGAAACTCAATGTCTAAGCTTTTAAGATTCAGAGAACAACTTAAGGAGAAGGGCTTCGAGGGCGCCCTCATTTCATCAAAGATAAATCAGCTTTATCTTTCGGATTTTGATTTTGACGACGGCTACGTTGTCGTAACGCCGAAGAAGGCATACGTAATGACAGACTCAAGATACGAGGAGGTCGCTCACAAGACTCTTGACGGCAACCCCGAGTTTGAGATAGTTCTTCCCAAGAAGAAAATGTTTGATGAGATCGCCTCGATAATGGCTGAAGACGGATGTGCGAGAGTTGCCTTCGAGGAGGAGGACCTCACCGTTGCATATTTCGATCGCTTCTCAAAGGCTGTAAAGGCTGCGTGCGGCGATAATGCTATAGACGTTGTTGAATCGGGTGTCTGCAGCAGAATACTCGTTGAGATGAGGGTTATAAAGGATGACGCCGAGATAGAGATAATCAAAAAGGCACAGTCGATAACGGATGCCGCTTTCTCGTATATTCTCGGAGTTCTTAATACGGATATGACCGAGATAGACGTTGCACTCGAGCTTGAGACGTTTATGAGAAAGAGCGGTGCTGACGGACTTGCTTTCTCTACGATAGCGGTAAACGCGGAGAATTCCTCCCTTCCTCACGGTGTACCCTCTACAAACAAGCTCAAAAATGGATTTCTTACTATGGATTTCGGTGCAAAATATAAGGGATACTGCTCGGATATGACACGTACGGTATGCATCGGTAAGGCAGACGATGAGATGAAGAAGCTTTACAATACCGTTCTTGACGCACAGCTTATGGCTATAGAGGCGGCAAAATACGGTGTTGCTTGCAAGGATATAGATTCCGTAGCGAGAAATCACATATATTCAAACGGATACGAGGGATGCTTCGGCCACGGTCTCGGACACGGAGTAGGCCTCTTTATTCACGAGGCGCCTCGCCTTTCACCCGCTGCAGGAGATATTCTTCTTTCCGTAGGACACGTCGTTACCGTTGAGCCCGGTATATATCTGCCCGGAAAGTACGGATGCAGAATAGAGGATATGATAGTATGCACATCCGACAAGCAGGTAATAGACATAACCAACAGCAGAAAGGAACTCATTGAGATCTGATCGGTTAAAGCAAAATAAAAGCCCTCGAATGATATTCGAGGGCTTTTTCGTTTATATTTCACCGTTTGAAAGCAGATCCTGATTTGCTTTGAAGTCGTCAAACGTATATGCGACGTCTCTTGACTTAGGCTTCATCGGTACCTCGTACATCATAGGACCGCGGTATCCCCCCTTTTCAAGAAGTGCAAAAATTGCGTTCCAATTATTTATGCCGTGTCCGGGAAGGGTGTGGCGTTCGTCTATCCCGTCGTAATCCGAAAGATGAAGCGAAACTATTTCGATTCCGGAATCAACAAGTGCGGAAAGGAATTCAACGTTGTCCTCTTCAAGAGAGTGGTTTGAGTCAAATACGATGCCGGCGCCTGTGCCTTCAAGCAGGGATATCATTTCCGAGGACGCATTGCAAAGGCAGGTACGGGGAAGGTTTTCGACTGCAAGGCGCATTCCGACCTCCTTACATACCTCGTTTATCTCAATGATCGCTTCCTTGCTGTTTTTTAGTCTTGCAGGTCTGTCTTCGGATGTGATGGGCTCACTTGACGGGTGGAGCACAGCAACCTTTACTCCGACCTTGGCGGCGGCTCTGATGATAGATTTGTTAGTATCTATTATGAAGCGTCTTTCCTCCTCGTTTTCAGCGGATACGTCAAGCTTTCTTGAGAAGGGAAGATGTATTGACCAAAGTTCTATGCCGAACTCCTCGTGAAGCTTGCCTGTGATCGCCTCACTTGCCATAAGAGCGTCGGCGTTTGGATACGAGATCTCAACACATTCAACGCCTGCGTTTTTGTATAACGGGAGATTTTCTGCGCTTAACTGTCCGCCAAAGCAGCAGGACGAGCCTCTTTTGAGTGTTTTTGTGTATTTCATTTTATGATGTCCTTTCGTATGCAATTTTTCTAAATTATACTATCAACGACATTATATCATACTTTTTCAAAAAAGTCAATAGCCTGTACGCACGCAACGCAAAAAGTTACACCATCCGATTTTCTCTCTCGAGTGCGCGCGTAAATGTGTATAAAAATGAAGAGAAATTTATGAAAAAATATTGACTTATTGTCGCAAATGTGATATAATAAATCAGAAGAAGCGATCAGCGGAGAACCTATCTTGTCGAGAAGCAAGTGTTTACACTAGTGCCGTCATAAGTTAACTTATCTGTGGGTCGCTTTAAAATTTTAGGCGAAAGCCAAATTTAAAAAATGGAGGAACAGACAAATGTTCAAGAGAATTTTGTCCCTCGCAGTTGCAGCAATAATGCTCGTTACTATGTGCCTTGCATTCATTTCCTGCGAAGAGGGCGGAAAAGGCGATTTCAAACTTGGCGTAATTCTTCTTCATGACGAATTCTCCACCTACGACCTTAACTTCATTAACGGTATAAACGCTGCTAAGGAAGCTCTTGGTCTTAAGGATGATCAGGTTATCTTTAAAAAGGGTATCCCTGAGGACAACACATGCTATGAGGCTGCAGCTGACCTCGTAGACAAGGGTTGTGACGTTATCTTTGCTGACTCCTTCGGTCATGAAACATACATGATCAAGGCAGCTGAAGAGTTCAAGGACGTACAGTTCTGCCACGCTACAGGTAACCAGGCTCATGTTAAGAATCTTCCTAACTACCACAATGCATTTGCAAGCATCTACCAGGGCAGATATCTTGCAGGTGTTGCAGCAGGTCTCAAGCTCAACGAGATGATCACAGCAGGTAAGATCACTGCTGACCAGGCTCTTATGGGTTACGTTGGTGCATTTACATACGCAGAGGTTATTTCCGGTTACACCTCCTTCTACCTCGGCGCAAAGTCTGTTTGCCCGTCCGTTAAGATGAAGGTTCAGTTCACAGGAAGCTGGTATGACGAGACCGCTGAAAAGACAACAGCTCTCGCGCTTATCAACAGCGGATGCGTTCTTATAAGCCAGCACGCTGACTCCATGGGCGCTCCTACTGCTTGTGAAGAGAAGCAGGTTCCCAACGTTTCCTACAACGGAAGCACACTTGAGGACTGCCCCAGCACATTTATCGTTTCCTCCAGAATTGATTGGTGCCCTTATATCAAGTATATCTGTGAGCAGACAATCAATGGTGAGGCTATAGATACCGACTGGTGCGGAACTATCGCTACAGGATCTGTTGTTATCACAGATATCAACACAAATGTAGCAGCTGCAGGAACAGTAGAGAAGGTTCAGGACGTTAAGAGCCAGCTCGAAGCAGGAACTCTCCACGTATTTGATACTGCTAAAGAAGGCTTTATTACAGTTGGCGGTGCTCCTCTTACATCT
>JAZSLE010000189.1:0-2430 GCA_045535215.1 Eubacteriales bacterium | reverse complement strand
CATTCCGCTTCAAACGCAAGGGCATTAATAAGATACATAACGGCATCCTTCGGTATCTCCTTGAGTATTTCCGGAATCATCCCGTTGGTATTTTCCTTTACCCAATTGTTGATATCCTTGCAAGTCTGCTTGTCAAAGGGTGCTCTGAAGATATCGGAGCCGTAATAGTCAGCGCTTGTCTGTATGAAATCAGCATCTACCGTAAAACGCTCGTCATCGGTAAACCAAACGGAATTTGCAAGGTCGAGATTGTATTTTTCATTACTCGTGAGAGCTGACATATATGTGTGAAGATAGAGATTGAGCTTATCGGCGGGCATTCCCAGAACGCTCTCCATCTGTTCCTTCGTTTCACCCTCCGCACCGTTGGCCGTCATAGCAAGCGCGCATAATACGGACAAAGGAGAGATAAGCGTATTTTTTTCGTTATCGTTGCTTGATCTGAAAAGACGGATCGCAAAATCCGTAACGGTAACGCTGTGGGACTTAAGGTCTTCCGCAGCCTTCACATTATTCGGCTCAATATCTTTCGTAAGATTCATTGCTTCGATCTCCTTTGCACCGCCCGCCTCTTTTACGGTACATCCTGCGAGGTTAAGAGTCGCGGCAAATACCAAAAGCAAGCTTAAAAGTGAAAGATAAATACGTATTTTTCTCATTTCGTCTCCTCCTTACTTAAGTTGCATATTTTATCTGTTCACTGATTATACAACCCAAGCAGGTAAAACACTCACCTGAAAAGTGATTTATTCCGCACTTCGTGTTCTCGAAGCCTTGCGGTAGACGGTCGGTGAGCAATATCTGAATTTTTTGAATACTCTGTTGAAATACGAAAGCGATGAAAAGCCCGTATCGAGTGCAACGTCGAGCACGCTCCGTTCGGTGGTGCGAAGGAGCTTATCGGCCTTCGATACACGCACGAAGTTGAGATAATCGATGAAGCTCTCCCCTACGGCGCCCTTCCACAAACGGCAAAAATGGTATTCGGAGATCCCGAGAAGCTTGCTCATATCGGCAAGGGATATCTCCGTGTTATAGTGCTCGTGAACGTATTTGATGACTGGCTCAAGTCTGTGTATCTTCGCAATATCGAGCTTTCCGAGTCCGCCCGACAAAAAGCCGTTTCTGTGCAAGAAGCCGAGAATTCTGTAGATATTCGACGTGATATACATATCAAAGCCTTCGCCCTTTGCGGTATATTCCTTGCAAATGTCGTTGACGCAATCAAATATCTCTTTTTCGTCAACTATGAGAAAATTGCTTTTGTTTACGCTTGCGAAGCGGAAGATATATTTTTCGTATCCGAACTGCTCCTTTTCGGGATTTTCAAACAAAGACGCCTTGAACTGCACGAGATTATTATAAAACACGCTTCCGAGTGCGTAGGTGGAGTGCGGTACTCTGGAGCCGAATATCACCGTTTGCCCCGCGCTTACGGTGTACTGCGCTCCGTCTGCAAGCTCAACGAGCAAGCTTCCGTCAAGGACATTCAAAAGCTCTATCTCATCGTGAAAGTGCAGATTTGAAAGCTTCGTTTTTTCTTTTTTTAAGGGGCGCTGCTTCCCCGGTGCTATCTTTATCGGTATTCCACTTACGTTCGAGCGGACTAATTCAAACCTTTCATTTGTTTTTAAGTCAACGTTTTTCTTCATAACTCTAATCAATATAATACAATTTTATAACAAAATTGATGTTGAATTTTCCTTCCGTAACAGTATAATTATGATTGTAAAAGCATTATCTCATATAAATTTTGTGTTGTCAATACACACGCTTTCAAATATCAAGAAAAATCAAATTATTATGGAGGATTTATGAAGAAATTCCATTCGGGTGTTCAGCTTTACAGCATAAAGGACGAGGTGGCTGCCGATTTTGATGGCGCACTCGAGAAGGTTGCCGAAATAGGTTACGAATACGTTGAATTTGCGGGTGACTACGGCGGACACAGCGCAAGAGAAATTAAAGCGCTACTAGCTAAATATTCCTTAAAGTGTATCTCCGCTCACTGCGGTGTCGAGTCGATAGATCAAGCTCTGCTCGATTTCTTCAAGGTGATAGGCGTAAAATACGTCACCATCCCGTGGTACGATCCCGACGGCTTTAAGGATGCGGAAAAAAGAAAACAGTTATTAAAGGAATTTTCGAAAGCGGCAAAGCTCGTAAAAGAAAACGGAATGGTGCTTCAATATCATAACCACGAGTTCGAATTCGGAAAGCTCGACGACGGAAGATACTATCTCGATTGGCTTTTCGATTCCATTCCCGAATTAGAGGTACAGCTCGACGTATGTTGGGTACTATATGCGGGTGCCGATCCGATCGAGTATATCAATAAATACGCTCACAGAATGAAAACGATACACTTTAAGGACTTCTCTGCCGATAAGCTCGGCTTCTCGGACACGGTTAAATTTCCAAAAGAAGACA
>JAZSLE010000048.1:0-6167 GCA_045535215.1 Eubacteriales bacterium | reverse complement strand
CACAGAACGACATGGCTACGATCCGACTTCTTGCGGCTCTTGAAAAGGAGAGCGACGCGAGCGTTATCGGTGCAATGAATTTTGCTTCTGCGGATGAAGCATTTGATTACGCAATATCTGCGGCTAAAAAACTTGTTATCTAAAGGAGAATATGCTATGCTGATCGGTGCTCAACTTTACAATCTCAGAGATTATTGCAAAAACCTTGACGATCTCAGAGAAACACTTAAAAAAGTAGCGGCAATAGGGTATAAGGCAGTACAGCTTTCGGGCGTATGCGATTATACGGCAGAGGAAATCAATCCCATGCTTGAGGAAAACGGATTGATAGCTCCGCTTACACATTTTGCTTATAACAGAATAATCAACGATACCGAAAACACGATACAGCTTCACAAGGACGTTGGCGTGAAATACATAGGACTCGGATCCATGTCCGGCTTCAAGCAGAGCGGATGCTCAAAGGAGTTTATAGATTCCTTCGTTGAGGAAGTAACTCCCGCGGTTAAGAAGATACACGATAGCGGACTGAAGTTTATGTATCACAATCACAATATGGAGTTCGTTAAGTATGGAGACGTTACAGCGCTTGAATATCTTGCGAGTAAGTTTTCTCCCGAGGAATTCGGAGTTACGCTTGACAGCTATTGGGTAGTTGCGGGCGGCGGAGATCCGGTTGAGTTCTTGTACAAGCTTAACGGCAGATGCAACTGTATCCATCTCAAGGATATGATATACAATGCCGAGGATTCAAAGGTAAGGATGTGTCCCATAGGAAGCGGAAACATCAACTTCAAAAGATTCTGCGATACCGCTATATATCTTGGTGTTGAATATGCATTCATTGAGCAGGATAGTTCGTACGGAGAAGACCCGTTTGATTGCTTGAAAAAGTCATTTGATTATTTGCATTCTCTTGGATATTGCTGAAAGGAAAAGAAACTATGAAAAAGATAAAGCTTGGTGTAATTGGAATAGGTAATATGGGGTCAAAGCACGCCCAAAATATTATAGACGGAAAATGCCCCGAAATAGAGCTTGCCGCCGTATGCGACGTAAACCCTAAAAGAATAGAGGCTATTCTTGAATACTACGATAAAGCAGAGTCTCCCGCTTGCGCAAGACCCGTAGCCTTTGACAACGCAGAGAAGATGATGGACAGCGGAGCAGTTGATTCCGTGATCGTTGCAGTACCGCACTACGACCATCCTACACTTTCCATAATGGCGCTCGACAAGGGACTCCACGTTATGTGCGAGAAGCCCGCGGGAGTGTACACACTCGCGGTTAAGGAAATGATAGCTGCGGCTGACAGACACAAGGATCTTACCTTTGCTATGATGTTCAACCAGAGAACGAATCCCGCATACCGTAAGATGAGAGAGATAGTGCAAAGCGGTGAGCTCGGAAATATCAGACGCACCTCCTGGATAATTACAAACTGGTACCGTCCGCAGTCCTACTACGATTCGGGCGATTGGAGAGCGACCTGGAAGGGCGAGGGCGGAGGAGTTCTCCTCAATCAGTGCCCTCACAATCTTGACCTTTGGCAGTGGATATGCGGAATGCCCACTGTGATAGACGCAAAGCTTCACTACGGTAAGTGGCACAACATTGAGGTAGAGGACGACGTTACCGCATACGTTGAATATCCCAACGGAGCTACGGGTACGTTTATAACGACCACCGGAGATGCTCCCGGTACAAACCGCTTTGAGATAGTCATGGACGGCGGAACGCTTGTTTGCGATTCTAAGACTCTTACACTTGACAAGCTTGAGATATCCGAGCCGGAATTTTCAAGGACGTACAAGGGAGTGTTCGGTTCTCCGAAGCACGAGCTTACTGTTTTTGATTGCGAGGGAAAGAATTCTCAGCACGTAGGAGTACTCAATGCATTTGCATCTCATATCCTTAACGGTACCGACCTTATTGCCGACGGACGAGAGGGAATAAACGGACTTACAATATCGAATGCAATGCATCTTTCCTCCTGGACACGCAGTGCGGTAGAGCTTCCTTTCGACGAGGAAAAGTTCTACGAGCTTCTTAAGGAGAAGATTTCAGCATCCGAGGATAAGCAGAACGTGGTTTCTGCGGTAGCCGATACCGAAAACACATATAACAACTAAAAATAAAAAAGCTGGCTTATCGTTTTAAGTCAGCTTTTTTTATTTTCCGATCTGTGTATAATTACACATCCCAGTGCAATGCATACCGCAACCGACAGTGCTGCGGCGGAAAAGATAACGTTGTTTATTGTCCCGTCGTTGTTACCGTCAGATCCGTTGAGCGTTCCGTCGGCGCTTGTGGGATCGTTCGTGACGTTTTCTGCGGTATCGGTATCTTTCGGTAACGTTTCGCTTTGAGATGGCTCGGGTTCCGTAAATGACGGAGGAATTACAGCCATTATTTTGCTTAAGCTCTCCCGTTCTTCCGCAGAATAGCTTCCTATCGCGTACTTGCCCTGATGAAAATCGCATATTAGCGTCATTTCCATAGGATTCGGAAAAAATACGAATTCTCCCGTTGTTTCCTCAGGCGAAATAATAACGTTGCAGATATAATCACATGCAGAGGTCGAATTCTTCATTCCGATACACAAAAATATGTATCTTGAGTTTTCAAGATTGAACGAGTCGGAAAGATACTCTATTTCGTTTTCCTTGTACGGATCGTTCTTCACGCGGTCAAGAAAGAGCATTCGCATATTTGACGGAATTTTTGTCCGTGTAAGCTCAAAATATGCGTTCATAAAATCGTTTTCAATATACGTTTTGACTCCGCTTTTACTTGTGGATACAAATCCTCCGTGATCGTAATGATCCTTGAATACCGTAAATACGTACGCACTCTGCGCAGGTAAAAGCGTTGAGGTGTTTCCGTTTGCATTGATAGTCATCGACGTTTTAATATCTTTCAGCGGTTTCTTGAAAAGTTCGTCCTCCGTCTCCGCGTCCGAGTAGAATATCCTGTAATTGGTAAGGTCTATTTCCTTGTCCGATACGTTTATTATCTCAAAGCCTTCGATAAGATCCTTTCCCGGTACATTCACTATCGCTCGGGTTATTACGAGCGGTGTGCCGGGCAGATATGCTCCGGCGTTTGCGCCTACAGATCCCGCGTCATAGTCGGATAAGTCTCCACAGGCAGACACACCCGATGCAAGTGCATGCGGGTGTGTTGCTGACGGAAGCATTATGATAAGAAGCGCCGCAACGGTGAAAAATATTGCGGTAGTGCCTCTCATAATTGCTTTTGATTTCATGAGCGGATGGTTATACCGAACTTTTCCTGCATCGAGCGAAGTATTCTCGCTACCGTCTTGTCCGCCTGTTCAACCGTGATGGTGGACTCGGCAGAGCGAAGCGTTACGCGGAAGGAAACACTCTTCTTGCCCTCGCCAATCTGAACGCCCTCGTAGATGTCGAAGAGCTCAACGCCCTCGCAAAGTTTACCTGCAGCAGAGGAGATAGCATTTTCGAGCTGTCCGACCTCAAGACCCTTGTCGCATACGAAGGAGAGGTCACGTGTGGATGCGGGATACTTGGGAAGATGCTTGTACTGTATATCCTTAACGGTGGCATCAAAGAGAAGTGCAAGATCAAGCTCTGCAGTAAATACGGGCTGGTTGTACTCAAATCCGTAGTTGTCTGCAGTTTCGGGATGTACCTGACCAATCTTACCGATGGGCTGTCCGTTTATCTTGATAACTGCGCAGCGTCCGGGATGGAACGTAGGATCCTCTGCATATGCGCAGTATTCAACTCCACTTACCTTGAAGCTCTTGAAAATGAGCTCTGTAAGTGCCTTGAGTGTGAAGAAATCAGCATCTCCGTAAACACCGAGTGTGAGTACCTTTCTCTCGTCAGGAAGCTTTCCTTCTTCCGTGGGAAGATATATGGATGCTACTTCGAAGAGTCTGAGATAATCGTTGCTGAAGTTCTTATTCTGCTCAAGAATGTTGAGCATGGAGGGAAGTGCAGTAGTTCTCATTATGCTTGTATCCTCGCCGAGCGGGTTGGATATTACGATGGACTTTCTGCGTGTATCATTTTCGGGCATACGGATCTTGTCGTAAAAGGAGGGGCTGATGAACGAGAACGTCTGTATCTCGTACAAGCCGTTATCGGAGAGAAGGGAAGCAAGATCATATTCGAACTTCTGCTTCGGTGTTCTTCCGCCCTGTGTCATTTCTGTGCGGATTCCGGTGGACTCTATACGGTTGTATCCGTATATTCTTATGATCTCCTCCGCGATATCGTTCATGCACTCAAGATCCTGACGGAAGGAGGGAACTGTTATAACGCGGTCCTTTACCGTGCAGCCGAGCTTTGTGAGAGTATCTACCATGAATTCTTCGGTAACGTTTACACCGAGGAAAGCGTTTATTCTTTCGGGATCAAGAGCTATCGTTACTTCGGGTCTCTTTGTGGGATATACGTCTATAACGCCGTCTACAACGTCACCTGCGCCGAGCATCTCAACAAGCTCGCACGCTCTCATAAGAGCGGGCATTGTGTTCTCAGCGTCAAGACCCTTTTCGAATCTTGCGGAGCTTTCTGTTCTCATTCCGAGAGCCTTGGATGAGAGTCTTACGGAGGGCCCGTTGAAGCATGCGCTTTCAAATACTACGGTAGCCGTTCCGTCGGTGATCTCACTGTTTGCGCCGCCCATTACACCCGCAAGGGCAACCGCCTTCTTGGAGTCTGCGATAACGAGCATGGAGGACTTGTGAACGTGATCCTTGTCGTCGAGTGACTTGAATATTTCGTTTTCGTTTGCTTTTCTTACAACTATTGAAGAACCGTCAAGGCAAGCGTAGTCAAACGCGTGCATAGGCTGACCGTACTCAAGCATTACGTAGTTGGTGATATCAACGATATTGTTGATGGGACGTACGCCGGAAGCTGCGAGTCTCATTCTGAGCCAAAGCGGAGAGGGAGCGATCTTGACGTTCTTTACTACCTTTGCGGAATATCTGTAGCAAAGGTCGGGAGCGTCTATCTTTACAGAAAGGTGGTTGTCTATGCTATCACCGTCCTTGCATCCGTTTACTGCGGGAGAGGGAACGGAGAATTCCTTGCCGAAGCTTACTGCGGTCTCTCTTGCAAGTCCTATAACGGAAAGACAGTCGGGGCGGTTGGAGGTTATCTCGAACTCAACGGTCGTGTCGTCCATCATAAGAGCCTTGTGGATGTCCCAACCGATCTTGTCGCCGAATTCCTTTTCATCGAGAATAAGTATTCCGTCGTTATTTGCCCCGGGCATCTCGTGCTCTGTGAGACCGAGCTCACCGATAGAGCAGAGCATTCCGTCGGATGCAACGCCGCGAAGCTTACCCGGCTTTATAACAACTCCTCCGGGAAGGTGCGCTACGGGTCTTGCAACGGGGACAATCGCGCCCTCAAATATGTTGTGAGCACCTGTAACTATCTGAACGTCTGTGCCTTCGCCCATATCAAGCATACAGATCTGAAGGTGATCCGAGTTTTCATGGGGAGTTATTTTTGTTATACGACCTACGAATACGTTGCCAACGTCGGATGCCATAGCAGCGTATCCCTCGACCTTGGATCCGGTCTCGGTCATTACATCACAGTATTTTTTTGTATCGATTCCGTCGGTGTTTACGAAATCGTTAAGCCATTTCATTGATAAATTCATAACTAATCACTCCTTTTCTATATCAGAACTGAGAAAGAAAACGGGTGTCGTTTTCATAAAGAAGTCTCATATCGTCTATATTGTATTTCGTCATAACGATTCTTTCAATTCCCATACCGAAAGCAAATCCGCTATATACGTCGGGATCTATGTTGCATCCGCGAAGAACGTTGGGGTGTACCATTCCGGCACCGAGGATCTCTATCCAGCCCTCGCCCTTACATACGCGGCATCCCTTACCGCCGCATGCGAAGCAGGAAACGTCAACCTCTGCGCTGGGCTCTGTGAACGGGAAGTGGTGAGGACGGAATCTGATCTTTGTGTTCTCTCCGAACATTCTCTGAGCGAAGAGTTCAAGTATGCCCTTGAGGTCGCCCATCGTAACGCCCTTGTCAACTACGAGACCCTCAAGCTGATGGAAGAGGGGAAAGTCGGAGGCCAAGCGGTCTTAGGAAGACAAGTGTTAACTACAACTCCTTGGCTCACAGAACGACATGGCT
>JAZSLE010000023.1:0-3061 GCA_045535215.1 Eubacteriales bacterium | reverse complement strand
TGCTTTCTCTTAAACCCGCCATGCCGTTATTACAAGATCAAAGAACCCTGTACTCCAGGGTGGTGCCCTATCTCATGCTTTACTGCTCCCAACGTCCTTAAAAGAGGCCGGGACAAGTCAACCGCGACTCTTTCTCGGGAGGTCTGCAAACCACATTCGAATTTATTTCGGGCTCCTTAAAATTTGCGTCGGTTCCATCTACTTGTAACTCACGCACACAGCAGGCGTAACATCTTATTCGTCGTAATTGAATTCCTCGTCGAACTTATCGTCGAAATAGTCCGCTACCCTATCGAATTCTTCATCGTCCTCGATGCTCTCAAGCGACTCCTCGCCGTTTTCGTCAACGATGACCTTGAGGATAACGTACTCCTCAAAAAGATCGCCGTCATTATCGTTCTCTGCAGCCTTGAAGGGTGCAAGAGCGTAATATACGTTATCGTCTATAGTCGCATATGCGAGAAGCTCGAAATCGCTCTCTACTCCGTCCTCATCGGTAAGTGTGTATATACGGTATGACGCCTCTTCATCGGGATTCATAAGATCGTAGTTATTATTCTCTGCCATTGCTTTGTTTATCCTTTCAATGATTGTATTTTTTAATGTATTGTTGAGATTCAGCTCTTAAGTCCTTCCTTGAGCTCGTCGCCTGAAAGGTCAAGTCTGCCTCTTGTTTCGTCCACTATATTGGGATTCTTTTCTCTGTTCGCCTCAGCTATCTCAAGAACGTCGGAAATGATGTAGGAGCTTACGAACATTCCCTTCTCGGTAAACGAATAGATTCCGTTTTCTATCTTTACATAGCCTTCTTCAACGTAGTCCTTGAGCGGATCAAGGAAGAGCTCTGCCCAACCGATGCCGAACTTCTCCTCAAATTCCTGTCTCTCGATTCCTTCGTAGAGACGCATGCCGAGCATAAAGAATTCCTTTGCAGCCTCTGCTGTTCCTATCTTCTCGTAGGAAACGTATATCGGTATCTTTTTCTTTACAAGCTCCATAGCGTATACGTAGGTCTTTATATTCTTCGTAGCCTCAAATCTCTCTCCTTTGAAATAGGAGTGAGCTGCAACTCCGAGTCCTATATACTCGCTTCCGAGCCAGTACTTTATGTTGTGCGCCGACTCGTAGCCATCAATAGAGAAGTTGCTGATCTCGTAGGGCTCGATGTTTATCTTCTTGAGCTTGTTTATTGCATCACAGTACATCTCGAACTGATCGTCGTCGTCCGGAAATACGAGGTTTTCCTGCATCTTGTACATAGGAGTTCCCTCCTCAAGCTTCAATGCATAGATAGAAACGTGTTCGGGCTCAAGTTCAACTATTCTGTCGAGTGTGTTTGAGAACGACTCTTTCGTCTGTCCGGGAATACCGTACATAACGTCTATGTTTATGTTCTCAAATCCTACGTATCTTGCCGCGTTGTAGGTCTTTACAAAGTCCTCGAAGGTGTGTATACGTCCGAGACTCTTAAGCTCGTTATCGTTAGCGCTCTGCATACCGATGGAGAGTCTGTTAACGCCAGCCTTGCGGAGCTTCTTGAGATAATCTCCGTTGACCGTAGCGGGATTCATTTCAAGAGTGATCTCGGCGTTCTTACTTACCGTGTAAAGTCTTACTATGCAGTCAAGTATTCTTGCTATCTGCTTTACGGGAATGAGCGACGGTGTGCCGCCTCCGAAGTATATGCTGTTTACGTAGTATTCCTTTTTGCACTGTGAAGCAAAATCCTCTGCCTGAAGAATAAGCGAATTGATATAGTGATCAACTACGCGCTGATCGGTGTTGACGTATGAGCAAAAATCACAGTAGCTGCACTTGGACTTGCAAAATGGGATGTGTATATACAGACCAAGCGGCTTTTTCGTTTTTGTGGAAGATTTTTTAGCCATAATTACGTTCCTCCTGTGTGTATCAGTTATCGTCAAGCTTGAGCACCGACATAAACGCCTCCGGGGAGACCTGAACCGATCCGAGCTTGCGCATTTTCTTTTTGCCTTCCTTCTGCTTTTCAAGCAGCTTCTTCTTTCTCGTTATGTCACCGCCGTAGCATTTCGCAAGAACGTCCTTACGAAGTGCCTTTACGGTCTCTCTCGCTATTACCTTTGAGCCTATAGCCGCCTGTATCGGCACCTCGAAGAGCTGTCTCGGAATGTTTTCCTTAAGCTTTTCGGCGATCCTTCTCGCTCTTGTGTATGCTTTTTCCTCGTGAACTATGAACGAGAGAGCATCAACCTGCTCCGCATTCAAGAGGAAGTCCAATTTCACGAGTTTGGACGCTCTGTATTCGGATATCTCATAGTCAAGAGACGCATATCCTTTCGATCTGCTCTTGAGAGCATCGAAGAAATCGTATATTATCTCGTTGAGAGGAAGCTCATAATGAAGCTCAACTCTCGCGGAATCGATGTACTTCATATCAACGAAGACTCCGCGACGGTCCTGACAAAGATCCATAAGTCCGCCAACGTATTCGGTAGGCGTTATTATGCTTGCCTTTACGATAGGCTCGCGTGCCTCGTCTATCTCGTCTGCGGTGGGATAGTTTGAGGGGTTATCGATCGTAACGAGCTGACCGTCCTTCATCACTACCTCGTATATAACGCTGGGCGCCGTGGTAACAAGATCGAGATTGAATTCTCTCTCAAGTCTTTCCTCGATTATCTCCATATGCAAAAGTCCGAGGAATCCGCACCTGAATCCGAATCCGAGCGCAATACTTGTCTCGGGCTCAAAGGTAAGCGCCGCGTCGTTGAGTCTGAGCTTATCAAGCGCGTCTCTAAGGTCCTGATACTTCGCACCGTCCGCGGGATATATTCCGGCATAGACCATCGGTCTTACCTGCTTGAATCCGGGAAGCGGCTCGTCTGCGGGATTGTCGGCAAGCGTGACCGTGTCACCGACAGCAGTATCCTGAACGTTCTTTATCGAGGCGGTGATAAATCCAACCTCGCCTGCGGAAAGCTCGTCTCTTTCCTTAAGACCGAACGGCTCCATGGATCCGACGCTTACAATGTCGAACTCCTTACCGTTGCTCATCAGTCTTATTCTGTCTCCTGCCTTT
>JAZSLE010000122.1:0-2836 GCA_045535215.1 Eubacteriales bacterium | reverse complement strand
ACCGCTTGGCCTCCGACTTTCATTTTTCGTCACCGAAAAGGACGAGAGCCTCTCTTGCGGCATTCTGCTCTGCCTTTCGCTTTGATCCGCCCTCACCGACGCCTATAACGTTGGAGTTCAATCTTGCCTCTACCGTAAACGTCTTATTATGGGCGGGGCCCTTTTCGTCAACGACAATATACTCAAGATGTTCGCCGCCAGACTGCTGAACGAGAGTCTGAAGGCGGGTCTTGTAGTCCTCGACGTTTCCTCGGCTGCAAATTACGTCTATCTCCGCCTTAACAAAGGGAAGGAGAAATTCGGAGACCGTAGCAAAGCTGTTGTCTGCAGAATCAAGATATATAGCCGCAAGCAATGCCTCAAATGCATCCGACGTTATCGATTTATTCGCTCTTCCATTGTTTTTGTCCTCGCCGCGTCCAAGATATAGATAGCTTCCGAGCTCAATACTCGCCGCGTACTTTGCAAGCGCCTTTTCACATACGACCTCTGCGCGAAGCTTGGTCATATCGCCCTCAAGAAATCTGTCAAAGTTGTTGTAGAGATAATTGCTGACGATGACGGACAAAACGCTGTCCCCGAGAAACTCAAGTCTCTCATTCGACTCGGTCTCCACACCGTGCGACCTTGTTTCGTTAACAAAGGACGTATGTGTAAGAGCAAGGCGCAAAAGCTCCTTGTCTTTAAATTCATATCCTATTTTCGCCTCAAGCAAAGCTTGATCGAGAGGAAGATTACTCATTTCAATATCGCCCTTTCAAATAGCATTATATTTCCTTATATTCGTCTATAACCGATAGTGCTCTTTCGGCAAGCGCAGTGTTTTTTGCCTGCTTTCCACCCTTTACTCTCTTTTCAAGCGGTCTTACTATGCCGAAATTTGCATTCATCGGAACGAAGTTGCCCATTCCGCCTCGACTTACGTATGCCGCCATAGCACCTATTACGGTAGCGTCACTGAAGATCACTGGCTCCTCTCCGCTTATCCTGCGCGCCGCATTTATTCCCGCGACGAAGCCGGATGCACACGATTCTATATAGCCCTCAACGCCGGTCATCTGACCCGCGAAAAATACGTTCGGGACCTCTCTTACCGAATAATCGGGCGCGAGGTATTTGGGAGAATTGATATAGGTGTTTCTATGCATCACACCGTATCTTAGAAACTCCGCGTTTTCAAGTCCCGGTATCATGGAAAAAACTCTCTTCTGCTCGGGGAAAGCAAGATGCGTCTGGAAGCCGACGATATTGTACATCGTACCCTCGTTGTTTTCCTTACGAAGCTGTACGACCGCATAGTAGCTCTCACCCGTGACCGGATGATCGAGACCGACCGGCTTCAAGGGACCGTATCTGAGAGTGTCGTATCCTCTCTTTGCCATTACCTCGACCGGCATACAGCCCTCGAAAACGGTAAGCTTCTTCTGTGATTCCTTATCGAAATCGTGAAGCTCCGCCTCTCTTGCCGTAACAAGCGCGTTATAGAACGCATCGTACTGCTCCTTATTCATGGGGCAGTTTATATAATCCGCATCGCCCTTGCCGTATCTTGACGCCTTGAACGCCGTATTCATATCTATGCTTTCAAAATCCACAATAGGAGCGGCGGCATCATAGAAATGAAGATCCTCAAATCCGAGAGACTCCTTTATATACGATGACATCGCATCAGAGGTAAGCGGTCCCGTAGCAATAACGCTTACAGCGTCACGGTCTACTCCCCTTGCCTCCTCGTTCACTATCTCGATATACGGACACGATTTTATCTTTTCCGTGATGTATTCAGAAAATTTAACTCTGTCCACCGCAAGCGCACCGCCCGCAGGAACTCGCGTAGCGTCTGCTGCCTCCATAATGAGCGAGCCCATTCTGCGAAGCTCCTCCTTGAGAAGACCGACCGCATTCGTCGTGCTGTCCGCGCGAAGTGAATTTGAGCAAACAAGCTCTGCGAAATTAGGAGACGAGTGTGCCGGAGTGTATTTTTCCGGCTTCATCTCGTAAAGTCTTACGCTTATCCCTCGCTTCGCTATCTGCCACGTCGCCTCGCATCCTGCGAGTCCGGCACCGTATACGTCTATTCTGCTTTCGTTCATATTGATCCTTTCACTGTTTTGAACGCACTCAATCCTTCTTTTCGGGAGTCTTACTGAATCCGCAGCCATCTGTATGGCAGACCACGAGATCCTTTCCCTTCTTCTTGAAGAGCAGGCCTCCGCATCTCGGACACTTCTCGTTCACCGGAACGTCCCAGGATGAGAAGTCGCATTCGGGATATTTTGAGCAACTGTAGAAGGTAGACCTCTTGCCCTTCTTTACTATGATGGGCGCACCGCATTTCGGGCACGGAACGTCTATTTCCTTTGTTCTCTGCTTTATAAACTTACATTCGGGATATCTTACGCAAGCAAAGAAGGATCCGTACCTTCCATTGCGCAAAACCATATCCGATCCGCACTTTTCACACTTGAAGTCCGCTATTACCTTCGGCTCGGATTCCTCCTCGGGCTTTGTAAGCGGCTTTGTGTTCTTGCATTCGGGATAATTGGGACAAGCGGCAAACTTTCCGAACTTTCCGTTCTTTACGACCATCTTTGCGCCGCATTTATCGCATATAATGTCCGTCTCCTCTACGGGAAGAGATACCTTAATATCGCTCATCACAGACTGAGCAGCGTCAAGCTCGGACTCAAAGCCCTTCCAAAATTCGCCGATAACACTGGGAATATCAAGTGCTCCGTCCTCTATTCCGTCAAGCTTTTCCTCCATCTCCGCAGTAAATTTGTAGTCTACTATGTCGGAGAAGTGATTTATCATAAGATCAGTGGTTATCTCGCCG
>JAZSLE010000171.1:0-4650 GCA_045535215.1 Eubacteriales bacterium | reverse complement strand
TGGCTCACAGAACGACATGGCTACGATCCGACTTGGTCACATCTTTAGCCGAGCACTTGGTGTTGATATGGAAAAGATAAAAAGGGAAACGGTTACGGACGAGGACAACGGAAGGTTTTCCGCATATGCTCTTATATTGGGTATAGTCCTCGGAACGCTTACGGTTTTCATTCGCCCGCACGTGTTCCTTCTGACGATACTGTTTTCTTTTGCGGTGCTTTTTATACTTTCAAAGCCCGAGGCGGGTGTTGTGGCGTTTATAGCCTTTATTCCGTTCGGTGAGCTGTGCGTGCAAAACGGTGCCGATGTTTCCTTGATATTAGTGCTCGTTACCTTGCTTGCATACCTCGGAAAGCTGATTAGAGGTAAGCGCGGATTCCATATAGGGCTCATCGACGTGCTTATGATGCTCGTTGCCGTAGTGGCGTTATTCTCGTGCTTCGGCAGAGCGGCAGAAAGTGCGTATCACGAGGTGAGAAGAGTATTCGTATTCATAATCGAGTACTTCCTCTTCGTAAATCTTATAAAAAACAGAAGCTGGCTCAAGCGAGTTAGAAACGCATTCATATTCGCGTTCGTTTCCATTACATTTATGAGCGTAATGGTACCGATGCTCTCCGAGATGCCCTTGCTTTCCGGCCTTCTTTCGGGAATAAACGGACTTGACAAGATGTTCGTTTTCGGTACACCGTCTTCGGCCGTATTTTGTCTTATTCCGGTGATACCGTTTATGCTCGCAGGCATAAAGAATTCACCTTCATCAAAGCGTATAGCGTATGCAATGTGCATAACGATCATTGCCGCGTGTGTTTTGGTCGGCGGCGGATTTTTCGCACTTACGTCCTTCCTTGCAACGGTAATAGTTTACAGCCTTTGCACTGCACCATCACTCGTATTTTTACTTATACCCGCAGGTCTTATATATTTTCTCATTGCGGGACTTGATATACCGTTTGTCAGTGATACTGCCGCTAAGGCGTATGCATATGCCGAAAATCTTTCGCTTGAGAAGTTTTACGTAAGCAAGGGTACCTTCAGAGCGTTGGGAGACCATCTGTTTACCGGAATCGGATTCGGAGACGGGGCGTTCTCCGGCATCTATCCGAACTACGCGTATGCGGGATTTGAAAACGCGACCTCGTCCGGAAGCTCAATGCTCGATCTTCTTTTGAGGCTCGGCGTCTTTGGCACTGCGGTGGTATTGATACTGTTGCTGTTTTTCTTCCGAGAATCCTTCGGTAACGTTTTGAGAATATCCACCGCGAAGGACAAGGGATACGTATCGGCTGCCATCGCTTCACTGTTTGGCTTTGCATTCGCTTCTCTTACCGATAGCGTATTTGAAACCTCAACGGTGTTTATGATGGTTATGACGCTCATCGCGTTTACCGTTTCATATATCGGAATTTGTGACGTTGAGTCCGAGCGCGCTCAGATACGCCACCCGGATACGCCGGATAAGGTGGATATGCGTATACCGTATAAGCCGTCACACAGGAAAAATCCCAAGTTTAAATAATAGGAGATTCATATGGAAAATTCTATGGAAAGAACAAAAAAAACGTTTTCGCACCGCCTCAACTGGATAGACGTGCTTATGATCGTGTTCGTAGTGCTTCTTGTAGTGTTTATTGCTATAAAATACTACTCCGATAACGGTGACATACAGACATTTACAGGAAATACGGTCAGAATAGAATATACGGTTCAGATATACAAGGTTGGAAACGACGTCAATATCGTGCTTAACAGCGGTGACGAAGTATTTGATATGCAGTCAAAGGTAAACGTCGGAGTTCTAGCATCTCACATTGTTACGGCATATAAGGAAAACGTGCTTGTCGGCGACCAAAGCGAGATATACGAGATAATATATTCCGACTATTATTCAACCATTGAGCTAAAGATAGTCGCAGAGGCGGAGGAGACCGACCACGGATTCTACGTCAATGGTACTCGCATTGCGGTAGAGTCTCTTATAGATCTTCGTATAGCGGGACTTGAAGCACAGGGCAAATGTATCAGCATTGAAATATACGACCAGCAGTAAGGAGGTAAAAAATGAACGATAACAGAACGTCAAAAAGAAAAATACCCTCAAGGTCCTCCTTTAATGCGATAGATGTCGCGATACTGCTGTTGGTCATAGCGTGTGTTCTCGGATTGTACCTCAGATATTCGGCAGAGAACGAAATGAGCTACGGTGCCGACGATTCGTATACGGTAGAATTCGTATGCGAGCACGTAAGATATACCACTGCGGATTATATTCATCTCGGTGATAAGATCTATTTCAAGGGCGGCTCCACCGCAATAGGTGAGGTAGACGGAACACTTGTTAACATTCCGTCGTCCGACATTATCTACGTTGACGGCGAGATGAGAGAGATACGTTATTCATCGGATACTATAATAGATATAAAGGGATCGGTAAGGATGAACGGAGTTATGACCGAAAACGGATTCCTTGTCGGCGGTAATACGTATATCGCGCCCAACTCGGTAATACACGTATCAAATAAATATGCCGACTTTGAGATGAAAATTGTATCAATCACCAAAAACGATGCCGCGAACGAGGCGGAGTGACCGAAAAATATGGGATAAAAACCGCGAGTTGATCGCATTTTAGCTGTCATATGGTGAAAATGACTATTATTTTTCTTTTAAAGTGCCGAAAAATCTAAAAAATATCTATTGATTTTTTTGATTATTTTTGTTATACTATTATGTACGAAGTTATTACTTGTGACAGTTGGATAAGGTCACGCTGCAATTATTACTGTGTTGAGGGGTAAAATATGATATCGAAGAATTTAAAAGTAACAAATAACAGCGGATTGCATGCTAGACCGGCTATGTTTTTTATCCAGAAGGCTAATTGCTACAACAGCTATATATGGGTTGAAAACGGAGACAGAAAGGTAAGCGCAAAAAGCTTGCTCGGTGTGCTTTCCCTCGGGATCGCGAAGGATATGGAAATAACGCTGATAGCAGACGGTGCTGACGAGGAAGAAGCAATAGCAGGTCTTACTGCGCTTGTAAGCAGCGAATTTGCCGAATAATATCGAACCGGCTGTGGGGCAGTTGCACCGAATCGTGTAACGCCCCATTTTTGTACCTGCGGAGGATATATGAAAACAGAGATCAACGATAAAAGGGAAGTTCTCTTAAAAAAAGCAAATGATCTTCCTTTGCGCCCCGGTGTATACATTATGTATGATGTAAACAAGCGTATAATATACGTCGGGAAATCCAAAAAGTTGCGCAATAGAGTATCTCAATACTTTATGAACGGAGAAAAAAACGTAAAGACCGCTCGTATGGTGTCAAAGGTGAACGATTTCGACTATATCCTTTGCGACACCGAGATCGAGGCGCTTGCTCTTGAGAACACCCTCATCAAGAAGCACTCTCCGAGATACAATATTAAATTGAAGGATGCAAGAAGCTATCCTTATATAAAGATGACTGCAGACGAGTACCCGAAATTCGTTTTTACAAGAACGAGAACGAACGACAAGGGAGTGTACTACGGTCCGTATAGCGGAACGAAGGTAGCGTCTATGCTTTTGACCGTTCTGCATAAGAACATAGGTATACCGTCCTGCAAGAAGAACTTTCCCAGAGATATCGGAAAAGGGCGTCCGTGTATCTATTATGAGATGGGACAGTGCTGCGGACTTTGCAGCGGAAACGTCTCAAAGGAGGAGTATAGATCTCTTTGCTCGATCGCGTCGGGTGTACTCAAGGGAAATACCGCCGACGTCATTCCGAAGCTTGAAGCACGAATGATGGCACTTGCCGAGGAGGAACGCTTTGAATCCGCCGCCTCTGTTCGTGATGCCATAAGAGTCCTCAAGGGAATGGAGACGAATCAGAAGATGCTCGCATCTCCGACCGAAAATATGGACGTCGTTGGAACCTACAAGGGCGACTCGCTTTTCGGTCTGTCTGTTTTCACTATAAGAAACGGCGCGCTGAACGATAAGCGTGACTTCGTGTTCGGTGCAGATAGCCTTATAGACGATTCCTCGCTCGTATCTTTCTTGTGTGAGCAGTATCAGAGCGCAGATATGATACCGAAATCGGTTATTCTCTCGTTTGAGATCGATCCCGACGAGCTTGCGCTTTTGACAGAATATCTTTCGTCAACAGCAGGCAAGAAAATAGAGGTCATCGTGCCTATCAAGGGAAGAAAGCATAAGCTTTGTGCTCTTGTTGAGGATAACTTAAAAGAAAAGATCACGGAGGCGGAAAAGAAGAAGTACACCTCCGAGGAATTGCTTGCCGAGCTTTCCGCGAAGCTCGGACTCGATACACCTCCTGCAAGAATAGAGGCGTGGGATATATCAAACCTTTCCTATGAAAACATTACTGCGGGAATGATAGTCGTTGAAAACGGAGCGTTCAAAAGATCCGACTACAGAATATTTAAGATAAAAAGCGTTTCGGGCACAGACGACTATATGTCTATGCAAGAGGCGATAAAACGCCGCTTTGCACATCTTAGCGACGAGACCGGCTCGTTTTCATCGCTTCCGGATCTTGTCCTGCTTGACGGCGGTAAGGGACACGTTTCCGCTATAAAGCAGGTGCTTGACGAAATGCGTATAAGCGTACCTCTCTTCGGTATGGTGAAGGACGATT
>JAZSLE010000126.1:0-3195 GCA_045535215.1 Eubacteriales bacterium | reverse complement strand
CCGAAAAGGTTTCGGACAGCGGATGCGGCTCTCTCGTTACCTCGGGAACGGCAATCGTTACGTTGATATCGCTTGCGACAATCGTCGTAGTAAAGCGCAAGCGCAGATAAAAAGAAAAAGCTTCGTTCAGTGAACGAATCTTTTTTTATTATGAGCGTACCGTACCATTGCCGGTAACGATGTATTTTTCGGTGGTAAGTGCCTTGAGTCCCATCGGACCACGTGCGTGAAGCTTTTGAGTTGAGATGCCGATCTCGGCTCCGAACCCGAACTCTCCGCCGTCGGTGAATCTTGTTGATGCGTTAACGTAGACCGCCGCAGAATCAACGAGTGAGGTGAATTTTTCGGCGTTTGCGAGCGACTGCGTCATTATTGCCTCACTGTGATGTGTGGAATGTTCGTTTATATGCTCTATGGCCTCGTCTACACTGTCAACGACCTTGACCGATATTATAAAATCGTTGTATTCGGTGTGAAAATCTTCGTTTGTGGCGGGTTTGCAGTTCAGCACCTTGACTGTTCTTTCGCATCCTCTTATTTCAAGAGAATACGGTTTTCCGGCCTCAGCGAAGGCAGGCAAAAATTCATCTGCGAGGGAGGAGTGAACGAGGAGCGTTTCCGCGGCGTTACATACCGAAGGGCGCTGGCATTTCGCGTTTATTGCTACCTTCAGTGCGTCGGGAAGATCCGCGCTTTCGTCAACGTAAATGTGGCAGTTTCCTGCGCCCGTCTCAATGATGGGCATTTTTGCGTTTTCCTTAACGAATCGGATAAGTCCCTTGCCTCCGCGCGGGATGAGAACGTCTATATAGTCCTTCATTGTTAGAAGGAGATTTGTTGCCTCTCTGTCGGTAACGTCAACGAGGTTGCATACGTCGGTTGATATGCTGTTGTCCGAAAGAGCCTCCTTGATCATTCGCGCGAGCATGATGTTGGTGTTTATGGCTTCCTTACCGCCCTTGAGGATGCAGGCGTTTCCGGTCTTTATGCAGAGCGCGGCGGCGTCTACCGTAACGTTGGGGCGAGCTTCAAAAATTATGCCTATAACACCTATAGGAACGCGAATGTGCTTTATAGATATGCCCTGAGGTCTTTCAAAGCATTCACCGCTTCCGCAGGGATCGTCCAGCTTTGCTATATCATAGAGTGAAGAGCAGAGTGCATCGATGCGCTTGCTGTTGAGGGAGAGACGATCCACCATGGTTTCGGGGACGCCGTTTTCCTTTGCACAGCTTATATCCTGCTTGTTTGCCTCAAGGATAAGATCAGCGTTGTCGCGTATCTTTTCCGCGAGAGTTATGAGCACCTTGTTCTTTTGCTCGGTGCTTGCCATTGCGATAGACGTAAATGCAAGGCGTGTAGCAGAGCACATTCTGAGTATTTTTTCTCCTACAGTCATTTTATGCCTCCTTGATGATAAAGACTATTTTCGTATAAGTATCTTTTCTATTTCGTAAATAAATTGCTTGTGCGTATCGTTTCCGTTATAGTTTGACAACGGTTCACTTGAGGTGAAGCAGGAAAGGTCAAGCGGGGAAGCGTACAGCTTTTTGCATATCAGTGTACTGCAAGCTTCGGATATATACGGTACGGAGCCGTAATGCGATACCGAAAGCGACGTCATAGAGAGCTTGTCGCAATCTCTTCCGCTTACGCATCCGCAAATCTGCATATCTTTGCGATGCTTACTCGGAAGAAAGGATACGGACATTCTTTTTGCACTTTCCAGCATAGAGAAGGTGAAGCGTTGAGGGCGTATAAAGCAGGAAATCACCGGCTTCCCCCACAAATATCCGAGCATTCCCCAGCTCGCTGTCATAGTGTTTACACGTCCTTCGTTCTCGGCAGTTATGAGCATCCACTCGTTTCCTATCGTATTGAATACGTTGCACATATCGTAGTCGAATGCGCTGATTACGGAAAATCTCTTTTCAGAACTCTCCATAAGAACCTCCGTGTATGTTAAAAATTATACAGTATATCCTATTATATTTCAAGAAAAAAAATAACTCTAAAAGTAAAATTAGTGCAAACTATTGTTAATTGTTTTTTATTTTATTGACTTTTCCGCAGATATAGTGTATAATTAACTGAAGACATTATATTAAATACATATTTTCCATAAAAGGAGAACCGACTATGAGAGTACTCGTGTTGACAATTACGGCAGGAGAAGGGCATAACACTACGGCTGCAGCTATCAAAGAGGGAATGGACGCGAGAGGCACCGAATGTAAATTGGAGGACCTTTATAAGCTCCTCAGCCCTATGGTATATACCGCGTTTTCCGAGGGATATCTTTTTATAACAAAGCATATGAAGGGCGCTTACGGAAAGTTCTATGCGTCTGCGGAAAACAGAAAGAAGAATGCAGATACAGGCTCCGCTATGAGAAGTCTTAACTATTCATTTGCTAAGGACTTGAAAAAATACATAGACGTTTACGATCCCGACGTTATTCTGTTTACTCACGTTATGATCGGCGTTGTGCTTGACCAGATCAAGGTCAAGTGGGGACTCAGAGCAGCTACCATCGGAATCGTTACGGACTACAGATTGCATCCGTATTGGGAGGAGTCTCTCCATCTTGACTACGTTGTTTGCGCGGACAAGCGTATGTCCTATCGCATTCGCGAAAAAGGCTTTTCCGATGAGCAGATACTTCCTTTCGGAATACCCGTGCAGAGAAAGTTCCTCAACGATATAGACAAGAAGGATGCAAGAGAAGAGCTCGGTCTTGATGACAAGCCCACGGTACTTATAATGGGCGGAAGTATGGGATTTGGAAATATAGTTGACAACGTAAAAAAGATCGATGCTCTTGAGAACGATCTTCAGATGATAATCGTTTGCGGAAGCAACAAGAAGCTTTACGACGAGCTCAGCGCGATAGAGTTCAAGAAGAACGCAAAGGTCTTCGGCTACGTAAACAACGTAGAGGTGCTTATGTCCGCATCCGATTGTATCGTTACCAAGCCCGGAGGACTTACAACAAGTGAAGCTCTTGTAAAGAGATTGCCTATGATCATAGTCAATCCCATATCCGGTCACGAGGACAGAAACGTTGAATTCTTCCTCAACAACGGTGCCGCTATTTTTGCGGGCAAGACCTTCGGCGTTGATGAGGCTGTATGGCTCTGCGTGAACGACGAGGACAGACTTAACACTCTCAAAAGCGCTATAGAGCAGATAAGA
>JAZSLE010000065.1:0-16346 GCA_045535215.1 Eubacteriales bacterium | reverse complement strand
CGCTCGAGCAGATGCTCGTTAGTGTAACCTTAACGATTGCCCCCCCTCCTTGTGCTGTACCATCGGCTAGGGCTTCTCCCCAAGCCGAATTTTCCTTTTGATATGTATGTGTAGGTAAGCATAATTACCTCCTGAATTTCGATACCTTATTATACCATAATTTTCATCCTTTTTCAACCGCATTATATGAACACGCGAGATCTGTATTGAAATATTCGCATTTTTGTGGTATAATGTATCTACAAGCCTCGGCTTGAATATTTTTATCGGAGTGTGCTCCTTGAACAACATGAACAATTTGACGATACGTTTAGAAACCGAAAAGGATTATAGAGCAGTTGAAGAGCTTACCCGTGAGGCGTTTTGGAAGGTTTATAAGCCGGGCGCGGACGAGCATTATTACGTTCACATGATGCGGAATCACCCCGACTTCATCCCCGAGCTTGCGTTCGTGCTTGAACTCGAGGGCAAAATCGTTGGCAACATCATGTACACCAAGGCGTGGCTTGAGGACGAGAACGGCGAGCGCAAGGAGATACTTTCCTTCGGACCGTTATGCGTCTCCCCCGAATACCAAAGACAAAAGCTCGGCAAGATCTTGATCGAGCATTCGTTCGAAGTAGCTCGCAAGATGGGCTACGACGTGAACATCAATTTCGGCAATCCGGGCAACTACGTCAGCCGTGGATTTGTGAGCTGCAAAAAGAAGAACGTCAGCTTTGTCGTGGACGGTAACTTCCCGACAGCTTTGCTCGTAGCAGAGCTTGTCCCGGGCGCGCTTGACGGCAGAAAGTGGATGTACATCCCTTCCACCGCCGCCGACTGCTGTGAGGACATCGCCGCTGTCGAAGCCTTTGACGCGACATTCCCACCGAAAGAAAAGAAGTGGATGCCGAGCCAGGAGGAATTCTACATATATAGACATTCTTCGGTAGTCAGATAAACGTAAACAGCCGATGAGGAATCGTTGATTTCTCATCGGCTTTGTTTTTTTATTTAAAACGTCATTTCCACAGATAAGGCGTTTTGGTGTGGTCGATATTTCCATCGGTTATCAGGGCGTTGCCCTCCCTGATTTTCGTGATGGATGCGCTTACCGCTCTTTTGTGAAGATCCTTGCTGTACTCCTCGTAGACCAAAGAGTATTTTTGGATCACGTAGTTGCTCACGGTGGAGAGCAGACTGTTTTTGTCTGTCTCGTTAAATTCTATTGCTTCCTCGTTGCTTTGGAAGAAGTCGGACAGAAGAGATCCGATAGAGTAGGTCAAGCCCTTCTCGCCGTACATTTCGTAGATCGCGTAGGCGTATAGGAAGTCGATCTGAAGCATCGCCTTGCGTATTCTCTCCGCCTCTGCCTCACTTGCCATGCTTATCGCCGCTTCAAACAGAATCCTTCCCTTTGCGGTGACGTCGTTTTCTTCTACCGGCTCGTAATTCAGGAAGAAGCTTTCCCAATCGGTGTTCTGATAGTCCTTTACCATGTCAAGCGTAAGCTTGCTTAACAGCTCCGTATTCTTCTTTGCGGAGCGCGTCGGCGCAAATACTGTTTTTGTGAATCTCTCGTATATACCGAAGTGATAGTCGGCTACCCTTTCCTGTGCAAGATTGATATACTTGCGGATGTTCCTCCAGCCCTTACCGTAGTAGCCCTTGAGGAAGTCGTTTATGTGTCCTTGGTATTCCTCCTCGCTCATATACGGATCCCAAAGAAGCTTCGACATAACGTAGCTTCGAAGCTCGGGGAAATCGCAGGTCTCGGAGAAGTAGTTTGCCTCCTCGTAGACACCGATAACGTTATGATCCGCAAAGAATCTCGCGTTTGCGCGGAGAACGTTAAGGTTCGGGAAATATGTTACCGCCTCTTTAAAGTTCGTTGCGTAGTCCCATACGTATATGTTGTCGGTGACGTTTGCCCACTCGGCTATGTCCTTTGCGATCGAGTTTTTGCTTCCAACGAGCGCATAAACGTCGTCGCAGGTGCCGAGAGGATGTGAGAAGCAGCACTCTATCGTGCAAAGCCTTACTATTACGTTGTCGGCGGGCTTCGTTTTGCATACCTTTCTTGAATAACGGTAAGAAAGCGTATCAAACTTGAGATTCGGGTAGTCGTCCTTGAATTCCTCGGCTACCGCGTTTACAAAACGGATGATCGATCCGGAATAGGAACCTTCCTCCTCGTATACCGCCTTACATTTTTCGCACAGGCAGGGAGGCCTGTCGCCGCCGTCGTTTTGCGATATTGAAATTATCTTCGCGTTCGGCTCATTCGCAAGAATGGATCGCACCTTGTCCTTCACTATTCGGAGAACGTCGGGGTTCGAGAGGCACAGCTGATGGTCCCATCCGGTCTGCCTCGTTCCGTCCTCATTCAGCGCGAAATACTCGGGGTGTGTCGTGAAGTATGTACCGAGCGGCACGAAGTTTCCGAGCGTGTGAACAAAGCCGCCCGAATAGGTTACCTTTCCGCCGTTAGCGCTTCCTCCGGGTGAGTACGTTCCGTTCGCGCGAAGCTTTACCTGGAAGTCGTTCTTTCTTGACGAGACGAAATCTATCTCTCTGTATTCGAATGCGGGTATCTGCTCATCAAGCTCTATCGGGTCTACTCCGAGGATATCCCTCTGCGGCACCAATTCAACGTCTGCCGAATAGAATCTGCATCCGAAATAGTCCTCAAGCAAGCCGTATACGCCGTAAAGCGCACCTCTGACTCCGCTTCCCGAAACGAAGAGCGACTTTCCGACCGTGTAGATGGCGTAGCCCTCTTCGCCGAGCTTGTCTTTATTCGACTTGCCCTCGTCGGTTCGGTTCGTGTAGCCGACCGATATCTCAAAGCTTCCCTTTTTCTCGCTATCGCTCTTTATCGGGAGCGTAACGCCGCTCATCCTTTTTACGTAGCTCTGAAGCTCGTTTGCCGCCTTGACGTTTGAATCGGTAGCATCCTTCGGGATGATTATCGTGTATTCGGACGATCCGTCCCTTGCGAGCACGAGGGTCTTCTCGGTTATAACGGGCGACAGTTCTTCCGCGCCCTCGTCCGCAGGCTCGGTCAGTATACCGTCAAGAGCGTCTGCGATTGTCGCCACGCCGTCGGATGCGTTGGGGCATGTTGTTCCGCTCGCCACGCCGTCGGATGTGTTGGGGGCTGTTATTCCGTTCGCCACGTCGCTGTTTGAGCACGCGGTTAAGTTTAATGCCATCGTTGAAAGTGGCAGAGAATTTATTTGTTTTTTCATTTTTTCCTCCTGTATGCCAAAGAGGACTCGCTTACGCCTTCCTCTGAAGCTTTATTTCAATTGCAGTGTAGTCACGGACTCGTACCGTTATTCCCTTCTCGCAAAGCTCTCTGCCCGAGACGGTGCTTTCGTCCTGCAGGTATTCTCCGTCCTTGTCGAGATAAGGGTATACCGTAACGTACCTCTGGAAGAGGTCATTACAGAATATCTGTATTATCGCGTTGTCCATCGCCTCGTCAAAATACTGAAGTGCGGTAATGCTCTTGGTGTCGTACAGTACCTTCACCGATGCGTTGCGGTAGAACTCGCGCACCTCCTTGTATTCGGCTATCATTTTCTTGAGGCTCTGCTTTTCCTCGTCGGGATAACGGGCAACGTCTGCCGAAAAGCCCATCATTCCGCCCGTAAGAAACGCGTACGTATAACTGTTGCTTACGCTTAAAACGTTCTCCCACGTTCCGCCGTTGCAGTTGAGCGGGAGAGTTGCACCGTTCTCGTTTCCGTATTTCGGGAATTTGTCCTTGAAGATGCGGACGTCCCATTTTTGTATCGCCGAGGGAAGAAATCTCTTTATCGAGTCCTTGTATATTCTTACTCCCTCAACGAAGCTGTGGTTGTCGCTGTACCACGCGCTGTCAAACAGGTCCATGCCGTTCATGTCCATTCTGTAGCCGCCGCTCGCACAGCTGATAAGGAAGAGAGAAGGATATTTTTTCTTGAGCTCACTCAAAAAGCTTCTCTGTCCCTCGAAGTATCTGTAAAAGCCGCTTCCCGTCTCGTCGTAGCCGATAGTACCGTTGAAATCAAACTTCATAATATCAAGCGAGTACTTGTCTATGAGAGAGGAGATTATGCCTAACATATAGTTTCTCGCATCGGGATCGGCGAAGTTGAGAAACGCACTGTTCCTGTTACCGCACAAGTAATATTCGGTATGCTCCGCGAACGCCTTCGTCGTTTTCAGCACTCTCTCCGCCTCTATCCAGAGACCGAAGCGAAGACCGAGACCTCTTACGTATTCGGAAAGCTCGCGCAGGCGGCCTTCAAGACGTCCGTTCTCTTTTTCCTCCCAGTCGCCGACGCATTCGCTCCATGCCGCTTTGTCGCCGAACCATCCCGCGTCTATCAGAAAATACTCGATGCCAAGCTCGGCGCAGGCCCTCGCCTGAAGCGCAAGCTCGTCGAAGCTTATGTTGTCGAAATCCGACATCCACGTGTTGTAGACGATCGGCAACGAGCTTCTCCTGTAATCCTTGAGGAATGCTCTGTGAAGTCTCCAAGCATCGAGGTCAAGCGCGTTTTCGGTCTCGTAGAAGTAGACTCTCGGCATACGTATCTCCTCGCCTGCCGCTATCTTCATGTTGAGTCCGCGCTCGGAAATACCCGTTTCTATAACGATAACGTCGTTCTTTCCGCCAACAGAACGCCTCGCGACCTTTATGCGCCACTTCGCGTTAGGCATAAGATGAAGCACGAATATCCTGCCGTTTCCCTTGTTGCGGATCGCCATCATCGGAGTCGCTCCGTCGGTCGTACGGATGCCGAGACTCTCGGTCTCTATTCCCGTGATAAGCTCCTCCCAGCCGCCGACGCTCTCCATCTGCCACGAGCTGTGCTGAGTGTATACCTCATATTCTCCGTTTTCAAGCATCCAGCGTGATGAGTATCCGTTTAAAACGATATCGCTCTTCGCGGTGAGTCGGTCGCATCTCTCGTAAACACCGTACTCGTGCTCCTTAATGTCGATCTCTACCTTGAGCGCGTCATATTCCGCACGGTACCCCCCGTCGGTCACCTCGACTGTCGCTACGTCCTTGTCTCCGCCGTCTATCGCGCCGAAGCTTCCGTACGCGGAAAAGGAGCCCGTAAGTCCTATCATTGAGCCGTGCATAGTGCAGTTTTCGTGTACCCTTCTTATATCCATTGCTTTTTCTCCTGCTTATATATCATTTTTAGGCTTTTGCTTTTATCAGCACTCCACTGCTATCTTCATTACGCGGTCGCGCCTGGCCTCAAACAGCTCGTACGCGCTTTCAACGTCGCAAAGCGGATAGGTGTGAGTGATAAGCGGCGTGGTGTCTATTTTTCCCTCCTTGATGAGAGAGAGCACCTCCTCGCAGTCGCATCCGTCGACGCCGCCCGTCTTGAAGGTGAGATTCTTGCCGTACATCTGCGGAAGCGGTAAGACCTGATCGCGCTCGTAAAGCGCAACCACGGTTACCGTAGCGTTCGGTCTCGCGCACCTCCACGCGAGCTCAAAGGTCGTGTCCGTTCCCGCAACCTCAAGCACAACGTCCGCGCCTCCGTGCTTGCTCACCGAGCTTACAAGAGCGAGACATTCCTCGGGCGTAACCGTCAGAACGCTTGGATAATGCTCGTTTACAAAAGCGATACGCTCCTTGTCCGACTCGCAGACAATGATGCTTTTCGGTGAATGGAGCATCGCGCAGATAAGCGTGCAGATGCCGGTAGGCCCCGCACCGATGATGAGAACGGTGTCGTCACTTGTGATGTCCGATATTCGCGCCGCCCAGAAGCCGGTCGCGAGAACGTCGCCTACAAGCAACGCCTGACGGTCGCTGATACCGTCGGGTATCCTGCAAAGTCCCGTGTCGGCAAACGGCACGCGAACGAACTCCGCCTGACCGCCGTCTATCCGACAACCGAGCGCCCAACCGCCGTTTTTGTCGGTGCAGTTGTTCACAAACCCGTGACGGCAGAAGAAGCAGTCGCCGCAGAAGGTCTCCACGTTTACGGTCACGCGGTCGCCCACCTTGACGTTCTTAACCGCGCTTCCCACCTGCTCAACAACACCTACCATCTCGTGACCGACCGTGATGCCCGGCACAGCCTGCGGTATTGCTCCGTGCTTGATGTGAAGATCGCTGCTGCAAATGCTCGCAAGAGTCACCCTTACGATAGCGTCGCGCTCGCAAAGAAGCTCGGGCTTTTTCTTTTCGACAAGACCAAACCTGCCCTTTTCTATGTACGTATATGCTAACATATCCATCTCCGTAGGCTCGGGATAACGCTTCCCGACCGATGTAGTTCTCTTTTTTGTATTATATCATAAAACCGTATCTTTTTCAATAGAAACCGAGTAAATTTATGGTGTAATAAGATATTACCTTATCCGCATGCCGAATTGCCTCAATTTTTCGATTTGCTATTGACCTTACTTGCGAGTTGTGGTATACTATATCCGTATGCTGCCTCCTCGCGCGGCCAAACGCGTGCTGGGGAGCATCTGATCAATTATACGTCGGAGTACACCATGCTACTTGTATTTAAACAGATTTTTCTTTTATATATCTTTCTCTTTTTGGGCTGGATCGTCGGAAAGCTGAAAAAAGATAAAGCATCGCACAGCGACATCCTTTCGATCCTGCTGGTGAATATCTTTTTGCCGTGTAAGGTCTTCAATACCTTCGCGAATAACTTCACCGTTTCCTATTTCCGGGAAAAATATTACCTGCTCATCGCGTCCTCGGTATTGCTTGCGGCGGTGTCGGTGATCGCGTTCTTCCTGCCGAGGCTTCTGACGAAGCACCCGTACGAAAGAAAGATATACCGCTATTCCTTCACCGTCACGAACTATTCCTACCTCGGCTACGCGCTGATAGAGGCGGTCTTCGGAGAGTCGGTGCTCGCGAGCTTCATCTTTTTCGGTATCCCCTTTATTATCTATACGTACACTCTCGGCTACGCAATGCTGACGGGCAAGGGCAACCCCGTAAAGAAGCTCTTGAACCCGATAACCGTCGCGATAGTCGTCGGAATGGTGTTCGGCGTCTTCAACGTCCCGCTCCCCGACGTCATCGGCAAGGCGGTCTCGATGGGCTCTGCGTGCGTAGGTCCGCTCAGTATGATACTTACGGGAATGACCCTCTCCGCCTTCGCGATAAAGGAGCTCGTTTCGGATAAACGGGCATACGTCTTCTCCTTTCTGAGACTTCTTGTGATACCCGCGGCGGTCTTTGGCGTTTGTAAGCTGTTCTGCCTTGACGCCGTGCTCCCGATGGCACTCATAATCACGTGTATGCCCTGCGGACTCAACACGATAGTCTTCCCGAAGCTCGTCGGAGAGGACTGTAAGCTCGGCGCCCGCCTCGCACTTATATCACACGTCTTCTCTATGGCAACTCTGCCTCTGTGGCTGTCCACGCTACTGTAAAATCAAACCGAAAGGGCCTTGTTACAATGTATAACGTACCGAATTCTCTTAAAATACTCTTCGTCGGCAATAGCTTTGCCGTTGATACCATGGAATACGTCGCCGACATCGCACTCTCTTTCGGCGTAAAGGAGGTAAAGCTCGGCGTACTGTACGTCGGCGGCTGCTCGATAGATATGCACTACGACCACGCCTCAAACGACGTTCCCGCATATAAGTACTACGTTAACGTCGGCAGCGGCTGGACTTGTAACCCCGACTATAAGATAAGCGACGCGGAAAAGAGCGACGATTGGGATTGGATAGCTATCCAGCACGGAACGAAGGGCGAGAGCAGATATACCTCGGTCGAGTGCTACGAAAAGCTCGACGCGCTTATAGACTATATAAAGGAGCGCGCCCACGAGCATACAAGGATCGCATTCAATATGACCTGGCTCGGAGAGCCGTATAAGGAGCATCACGAGATAATCTCCTACGGCGGCGATATGAAGCTTATGCGCGAAAAGCTTGTCGAGGTAAAGAAGGCGGTCATCCTGCCGAACGGAAAAATAGATAAATTCATTCCTACGGGAACCGCAATAGAAAACGCCCGCACGTCGCAGATAGGCACCCTCACCCGCGACGGCTACCATCTTACAATGGATAAGGGAAGATTCATCGCAGGCCTCGCACTCTTCGCTGCCATTACCGATATAAAGGTAGAGGATGTACCGTGGGCCCCCGATGGCGTTGACGGGTACGCGATAAAGGTCGCCGTCGAGTCGGTAAACAACGCCATCGCGGCACCGCTTGATATCACACCCTCAAGGCTTTAAGCTCCTACCGCCAAGAGCACTTTCGTAAAAACCGCACCCCAACTGAAGCATCCCCTCGGTCATTAAATCCGCACCTCCGAAAGCAAATGCGCGACGATTCGACCGAATTTAACCTATTTCCTCTTCAAGCACACCGATTATATGCTCGCAGTTGATTACCTTCTCCGCGAGAGAGTACTTGCTGAAGTAGTAGTGGTTGGACGCCTCGTAGCCGATCGTGGCGTCCGCGTTCATGAGAGAAAGCATCTTCCTTGCGGTGGCAAGCTCGCTCATCGTAAGAGAGAGCATAGACTCCTTGTCTCCTTTTTCTCTCGCCTTGTAGAAGCGTATCTGATCGAGCGAGGACCTGTAAAGACAGTACGCCGAATGCGCCATTGTCTTCGTCCTGCTCTCCGGCTCGTCCTCAAGGATAGCCAACCCCGCCTCCCATTTCTCGCACATAAGTGCAAACTGCTTCTCGAATATCTCCTCCGAGTACTTCGGCCCTCTCCACGCGGCGGTGTGGTCGTACGCAAAGCAGGTCATGCTCGCAGAGTAGCCGGTCGGATTGAGGTGAAGCAGATTGGACGGGCCTCCGTTCTGCGGACCGTAATACAAAACACGGATGTCGAACGGAAACTCGCGAAGCGCCTCGGAAAACAGAGCGCATGCGCGGGTAAGCTTCTCGGACGGCGACGGCAGAGATACGTTCTCATAATAAAATTTTGAAAAATACATCAGATTGTCGGACGGGAGACCACCGAGCGTCCAGCTCAGCAGGTAATGCGATATCCCCTCCCCTTCAAGACGCTCCCCGTGCTCGTTTACAAGCGGAAATACGGGCAACGCGGGTGTCGTCGAGCCCTCCCAGGTAGTGTTTACCTGTATCTTTGCGGCAAGCTCAAGACCGCGCTTCTTTCCTTCCTCCCACTCGAGTTTCGTGCGCTCGCTCGGACCGATGATGCCCATGGAGTAGTCCACGACCTCACCCGTAACGCCCGAGATATTGTACGGCGCGCCCTTTTCACTCTGACACATCAGAATGACCCTGTCGGGGAGAGCGCGGATTATCTCGCTTGAAAACTCGTTCCAGCCCCAGCTCCACGCGAATATCTTTATATCTCTGTTTACTCTGTCTGCACCCTCACGCATACAGCGTAAAACGTCTCCGATGATCTCTCCCACGCTCCTTGAAACACATCTCTCACAGTTGCAGGAGGAGGGCGTGCTGTGCGAATAGCAGTTGGTCAGATTTTCTGATCGGGTTATCGTGATAAAGCCACCGAGCAAGGGCGCACTCTCGCAAAGAGTTTGTATGCTGTCCTTGAGATAGTCCTGCACCTCTCTTGTCGAGATGCACATCGCCGAGGTGTTGTCATTACGCGAGTGTCCCTTTAGATGCGGATACCTCTTGAAGAACTCCGCACTCATAAATCGCGGCTCGTTCAGATAGAGATATACCTTTATGCCAAATCTCGCGCACCGCTCCGTAAAGTGCCTCAGATTCTTTATGCGCTTTTCGTAGCCTGCGGAAAGCGACGGATCGAGCTTGAACTCGGTAAGCGAATAGAGAACGCCCTGCGTCCATACCGCGTTGATGCCGAGACTCTGATAGCTTCGCAAAAGCTCGTCGGGACAGTAAAGCTCGCTGTCGCAGTCAAACGCCGTCTGGTAAAGCCCCGAGAAAAGATATATCATCCTCGTCTTTACCTTCTCCTTGCCCGAAAAGCTTATTGACGGTACCGTGTATTCAAATTCAAACGGGCGCTTCCCTTCAAACGAGAGAGACTCCATAGCCTCACGTATAGGCTTTGTCGCGGCGACCTGCTCGTCCGTCAGCTCCTTTGCGGAAAGCGGCTCGCAGACCGGCTTTTCCTTTAGCTTTACGTGAAGGAAATCGTCCTCCTTCAAGAGATTCGCAAAGCGTTCCTCGCTTATCTCAAGAAGCTCCAGCAGCTGCTCGTACGGAAGCAGATGCCACATTGCCTTGACTATCGTTATATATCCCTTTTTAAGCCATACGTCACTCTCCTCGCAGGAGTATATGCCCATTTGAGCGGCGGCGTCCGCCACGGCTTCTTCACTTGTTCTCAGTACCTCGGCAATCTTACGGAAGGTGAAAAACTCGGAAGCTCTGAAGATGAAGGCGTGAGTCCTCGTCGGAAAATGAGGAAGAGCGATTCCCGCCTTGTTTGCGGAT
Organism: Eubacteriales bacterium; assembly: GCA_045535215.1. Classification (GTDB taxonomy): domain Bacteria; phylum Bacillota; class Clostridia; order Oscillospirales; family CAG-272; genus SIG640. The sequence goes on along the minus strand of JAZSLE010000065.1, from coordinate 5,942 downwards.
GGGATCAGATCTGAAAACATAGCACAGTCCTTTCAGGCGTACAGCCAATAAATTTCATCGTAATACGTCATACCGAGTCTATTATACCACGATACCGCCGAAAATTCAACCCCCAGGGCACGAAAATATCCATATAACTATTTGCACTCCCGACCGTTTGTGTTATAATGTCACCGTCGTCGAATAGCGTTCTCCGCAACCGAGCCGTTGATCGGGTGTCGAGTGAGCTCGTTCGCGCTTTTGTGATGTCGGGTGATTTTTTGAAGGTCCTTATAAAGTATACATAGGTAAACCTCGTCCAGATTACAGACGACGGCCGCGATCCCGACGGGGGACGGACGAGACGCTCCGCTTTGTCAAGGTAATGAAATAAAAAAGAGGCTCCGCACACCCGCGCGGAGTCTCTTTTCTTTTTATAAGCACGTCAGACGCGCAAAATTGCTTTTTATCGGAAAAAGCATCCTCGTCTTCCTCTTGTATACGTCAGGTCCCGACTTTCGCGACACCCTCCGTCCGACATCGGAATGCTCCCTGCGAAAAAGAGCAGAGTGCTCGCGAGCGACCCGCCGAAGGATACCACACCTGCGGGCGACAAAAATCACCGACAGACCGACTCTCCACCGCATAAACATCTCGCCGAGACAGCTCGGGTGGCGCGAATATTTCCAAAGTCCCGCACGAATGAAGGCTCCGCTCGGAGACCTTCTGAAGCGGTGCATCTGTACGTCCGCGATGAGAAGCGCGAGCCACCGTTCAAGCGAAAGTTATCGGTAGGGCATAACGCCCGCCGCCGCAATAACGTAAATTACGGCTGTCACAGCAAAGCCTGCCGCTATGCTTTACCCGACGGAGATCATAAGAGTCTACGTCAGATGTAATATACCATTTTCTTGTGCCTCGGCTTGTCTGCGGGTACCTCGTCGGCATACCCGATAACACAGTTTCCGATGCCCTCGTAGTCGCCTTCAATACCTGCCGCCTTCAGTATCTCCTTGCCCTCGTTACTGTCGAAGGTCTGCTTCGCGCGGTGTATCCAGCACGCGCCGAGTCCCTCGGCATATGCCGCGTTGAGAAGATTGCCCATAACGAGACTTCCGTCGTAAAGATAGGTGGGCGAGCTTCTGTCCGCAAGCACGACGAGCACGACGGGCGCACCGTAAAACGGGTCGCTTTCAGTTCCCATTACGGATGCGTTCATTTTGGATAGCCTGTCGCGCATAGCCTTGTCGGTCACCGCAAGGATAACGCAGGGCTGACGGTTCATTCCCGACGGCGCGTAGATCCCCGCCTTGATTATTCTGTTTATTACCTCGCTCGGTACCGCGTCCGATTTGTATTTGCGAACGCTTCTTCTGTTTATCAATGCCTTTGTTACTTCGTTCATTCCGTTATCTCCTTTTTGTTTTGTGTGGCCGCACTTAGCCTTTTGTTCATTTTCATTCTCGTGAATACCACCGCAAGCACCATCAACACCGCAGTGATGCCGAGGCTTAGCGGGAACGCCCGGAGCACCGTGTCAAAGGTCGGGTTGCTCCTGAAAGCCGTCATTATCCAGGTGATTCGCGTTCCGCATACGCCGAATACTGTGATGACCGCGGGAAGCACGGATATGCCCATGCCGCGAAGATAGCTTCCGAGCACCTCGTAGATCACCGAGAATATGTACGCGTGAGTTATGATGAAAGCTACCCTCTGATATGCAATGTCTATTACTTCACGGTTCGGGTTAAAGAGCGAGAGCATCGGCTTACCCGCCAAAAGAAGCACGAGTATTGAGCTTGCAAGCGCGATACACGCCTCTGTGAGAGACACCCACATCGCCTTCGTGCATCGGTCAAGCTTGCCTGCGCCTCTGTTCTGCCCGACGAAGGTGACGCAGGCCTGCGAGAAGCCCGAGAACATAAAGTACGCAAACGTCTCAATGCTTACTGCCGCGCTCGATGCCGCCATGACCGTCTTGTCAAGGCTGTTTATCGCGGTCTGCATTACGATGTTCGCCGTTGAAAATACCGACGACTGTATCGCGGACGGGACGCCTATCTTTAGTATCCCGATAAGCTCGTCCTTGTATATACGTATCCCCTTGAAGGATATTTTCGTGTCGTCGTCTGCGCGAAGCAGTATTATGAAGAGCACCACCGCACCGATAGCGTTTGATGTGATGGTAGCGACCGCAACCCCCTCTACCGTCATTTTGAGAACGACAACGAAGAAGAGATTGAGCAGAACGTTCACAACGCCCGCAACGGCAAGCACCGCAAGCGGAGTCCGAGTGTCTCCCTTCGCTCTGAAGATCGCCGCCTCAAAGTTGTAGAGAAGGATGAGCGGAGCACCCGCAAAGTATATGCGTAAATAGCGCTCGGACAAGGGGAGTACGTCGTCGGGCGGAACGTCTGTCATCTCAAGAAGCTTTCCCGCGAATATGCTTCCGATCAGAATGATGCCGAATCCGACGAGCACCGAAAAGAGAACCGACGTGTGTACCGCTCTGCTTACCGAACGACCGTCCTTCTTTCCTATCGCGTTTGCTATTACAACGTTCGTTCCGATAGAAAGACCGACGAACGCGTTTACGATAAGAGAAACGATAGCCGTCGTCGCTCCGACCGCCGCCATACATATCTCTCCCGCCTCCCCCGTGAAGCTTCCGACCACCGCGAGATCGGCGGCGTTAAAAAGCTGCTGAAGAACGCTTGTCGCCGCAAGCGGAAGCGCAAATAACAATATCTTTTTCCAAAGCGATCCTACCGTCAGATCGTCTTTCCTTACCTTATCCATTCTGCTGCCTCTTCCAAAGTGAAAGTGTATAACGATTGTGTTACTAAAGTAAATTATACCACTTTTCACCGTAAAATGCAATAGTACACTTAAAAATAAACGCCATAGGCATGCCTTTCGCGAAAAAACATCCCCATATCTTCTCGACTATGGGGACGTTTCTTTGCTTATTTTATTTTTTTTACCGTTACCTCGCACAGCAAGGAATCTATGTTCTCTCGCCTCGGAGGCTTTGTTCCCTCGGTCATGCAAGCCGCACTTCCGAAAGCGACCGCGCGACGCAGCATCTCGCCGTAGGATAGACCGTCCATAAGTGCCGAGCAAAGACCGCCGATAGAGCTATCTCCCGCGCCGATGGTGGAGAGAGCATCTATTCTCGGGGCGCTCGCAACGTAAACGCCGTCATCGGTGCAGAGCATCGCACCCTTCGCTCCGAGGCTTATCATAACGTTCTCTATCCCCTTTGCACGCAGCTCCTCCGCCGCCACCGCCGCGCTTTCAAGATCGGTGACGTTTATATCGGTGTAGCACGCGATCTCCTCTTCGTTCGGCTTTATCAACCACGGACGGCAATCGATGATGTCCTGCTTTGAGAAGGAGCGCGAATCTATTATCACCCTTGCACCCTTGCTCTGCAGACGGGCAACCAGCGTCTTTACCGCATCTATACAGACACCGCTCGGATTGCGTCCCGTCAGCGTCACGATGCTTCCGTCAAGACTCTCGCCATCAAGAAGCGCATATACTCTTTCAATAAGAGAGTCGTCCGCGGAAAAGCCCTCGAAGCTTATTCTCGTCTCGGGCGCACCGCTTGTGTGAAGAGTGATGTTCTCTCTTATTCTTCCGTCTGTGAGTATCTCTCGTGTAGCGATACCGTCTGCCGTGAGCTGCTGCCTGAAGGAGTCTGCGTTTTCGCGACCGAGAACGACCACCGCCGTGCTTTCCGCTCCGTATACCTTCATCGCGCGTGATATGTTTACCCCCTTGCCTCCCGCATCAAGCGAGGTTATCCTTGCAAGGTTCTCGTGAAACGGCTCGAAGCTCTCCGTGTAGCAGTGTATGTCGAATGCGGGATTCAATGTCAAAGTAAATACCTTCATATTTTCCTCCGCATTTATATCTTGGGGCCGTTCAAAAGCAGATATTCCTCTGCCTCCGCGCACCAGAGTCCGTTGTTTCTCTCAACTATCCTTGCAAGCTCGGCGTAAAGCGGATCGTCGTGACCAAGCTCTGCAAGATCGGATATCGCGATAAGCGGAATGTCTATGTGGTTGTAGCACACCTTCTTCGCACCGCTCGGCTTCTCCATAGCAAGTATCGCGTCGGGAACGGCCTTGAGTCCGAGTATGTGCGAAACGAGAGAGCCGGTGCTTATTTTTCCGTTCTCTATAAGCTTGATGGTGTCCACCGTGTCCTCGGGAATGCTTCCCGCAGTGCCGACAACGTGTATTCCGTCGTAGTGTATTCTGTAAAGGTTGACCGAGCCCTGAAGATTGTGTACCGCAGGTCCCGCAAAGAAGTTGATGCATCCGTCCTCGCGGCAGATCGCCTCCGCCATCGTAAAGAGCGCGGGAACGGGTACCATTACGAATACGTCGTCAAAGCCGCCGCCCGATATTTCCTTCAGCACGCTTACGGGGTCTTCTGTTCCCGACGTGTTGAGATAGGTAAGGCTGACTCCCTTCTCTGCCGCCATCTCGGGAGATACCTGCTTTTTCGCAAAGTCAAGCCTCTCGCCCGAAAGGTCGGTAACGACCACCTGCGACACTCCCGCGTATCCTATCGCGAGAAGCACCGCGCCGATGCCCATCGGGCCCGCGCCGCCGAGAATTGCGACCTTGCCTCCTGCTTTCGCTCCGTCGGTACGTACGTAATTTGTGTAATCTGTGTGGTAAAAGCCCTTGTAGCCTCTTACGATGCATCCGAGAGACTCAACGAGCGAGCCGCTGAAGAAGTCCTCACCCTCGTAGGGAACGAGACATCCTCTCTCTATAACTATCCTCGGAACCACCGCGTAGGTCGCGTTTCCGCCTATGTACCGGTAAGAGTATCCCGGGTCGTAGCCGCTTTCAAGCTTGAGCGCAGGCTGGATAACTATCCTCTGCCCTGCTTTCCAGTCCTTCTTCAGGTCCTCGCCGACCTCAACTATCTCGCCGCACATCTCGTGACCGATGATGACCGGATTTTCTGCGATATCCTCGGGAACTCTCTTGTGCGCCGTTCCCTGCTTGACCGCCTTGTATGTGGAAGCGCAAAGCGAATCGGACACGACCTTTATAAGCACTTCGTCCGCGCCTATCTGCGGAAGCTCAAAGCTCTCCACTCTCATATCCATTGCACCGTAAAGTCTTACTGCGGTAGTCTTCATATTATCCTCCTGCTATTGACAATTTGTCGTTCTTATGATATAATTAAACCATAAATTTATCAATTAGTCAAGATACGCCGAATATATTGCGAAATAATCATAATTTACGGTGCAAATCTTATCAATAGATCAAAAACGATCACGGGAGAATGCTATGCTTATAAGCGAAAGACACAGTCTTATTCTGAACGAGCTGAGAGACGACCCGTCGGTAAAGGTCAGCGAGCTTGCGAGGAAGCTGTTTGTCAGCGAGCCGACCATACGCCGAGACCTTACCGAGCTTCATAAAAAGGGGATAATCACCAAGATATACGGCGGCGCCGTCCTGAATACCGCCGCGGAATACCGCGAAACGCCCTTCCTCCTTCGCGAGAACGAGAAAAGCGGCGCGAAGACCGAAATGGGCAGGATCGCCGCGGAATACGTAAGCGACGGAATGGTGATAATGCTCGACGCATCCACAAGCGCCTACCATATAGTGCCATACCTCTCACGCTTCAATAACCTTACAGTCATCACAAGCGGGGCAAAGACAGCCGTCGCCCTCGCCGAGCTGAATATAAAGACCTTCTGTACCGGCGGCAGAATGATAATCCATTCCTTCTCCTACGTTGGAAGACAGGCGGAGGACTTCGTCCGCGGCATAAACGCCGACCTTCTCTTCTTCTCCTGCAAGGGACTTGACGACAGAGGAAATATGAGCGACAACGCCGTTGAGGAGGTGGACCTCCGAAGCGTCATGCTCGGTCAGGCGAAGCAGAGCATCCTGCTCTGTGACAGCAGTAAGCTCGGAAAG
>JAZSLE010000212.1:0-11436 GCA_045535215.1 Eubacteriales bacterium | reverse complement strand
GAACGACATGGCTACGATCGGACTTAGATTGAATTCGACGGCGTCGAATCCGGCTTTTTTTGCACTTTTCAGTACGTCTGAAAAGGTATATGACGGAGGGAATGTCCAAGCGTTGATGGATTTTTTCATAAAAGCCTCCTTACAGTTTGATTGTAAAAACGGGAATATCAGCAAAAAAATTGAAATATAACGGAAACATCGTATTTTCGCTTGACATCTCGTTGACTTTATTATATAATATATTTGCGAATTTTTCAATGCACAAATCGTATTTAACATGTGGACAAAACGAACATTTGAAGGAGAAGTCTTATGAACGGCGGATACAATCAGCAATCCTACTACGCAATAGACGCATTCGGCGGAAGCAGAGAATGCACTGATACGCCTCTTATGGTAAACTGCTGTGGAATTGCGCGTATGACCAAGGGCGTTTGTACCAACACGGTGGGAGGCAGGCTTGATTACTACCTTATGTACATAATACGTGGTGAGCTTGATGCTACGTTTGGCGGAAATGAATACCGATTGCAGGCAGAGGACGTTATATGCATTCCTCCGCGGACTGCTTACAGGTACGAGTGTGTTTCGGAGTCGGTAAGATATTTTTGGATACACTTTACGGGAAGCGAGGCTCTTGATACGATAGAGATCTCGGGTCTCGCAGTGCTTGAAAAGAAGAACGTAAAGCGCACCGAAGAGAGCGAGAGATTATACGACGTGCTTTTCTCCGAATTCAGAATAAGGAAGGAAAATTTCACTTATCGCACGGCGCTTGCTCTTCGCAACGTTCTTCTTACGCTCGGAAGCGTGGAGGCGTCGGGCTCTGCAGAAAGCGGATCGCTTGATGCGTCGATAAAGTACATACACACGCATCTGCGCGAGGAGCTGAGTGTAAGCGCGCTTGCGGGGATGGAATTTATGAGTGAAGGACACTACAGAAGAGTATTCGGAGGCATTATGGGATGCTCTCCCAGTGAATATATTGCGCGTCAAAGATTCAACCGCGCGTGTGATATGCTCATAGGCACGTCCGAGAGTATAGAGAATATAGCGCTCGGTATAGGCATGAGTGACAGGACGTATTTTCAGAGGTTTTTTAAGAAGCGTGCGGGAATTACGCCTGCGGAATACAGACGTACAAAGTAAATAAAAAGGACAGAGAACGTTTTGGTTCAGCTGTCCTTTTTAGTTTATCGTGACGTTACATCGTCTTTGTCGATATGATGTTTACTCCGGTACCGCAAACGTTGCTGAGTACTACGTCTCCCGTCTTTACTGGCGCGCTTATCCTTACTTTATTGATCTCGTTCATTGCCTCGAACATAAGGGATTTGGATATCGGCTTATCCGTCTTTACGGGGCATCGCTTGCACTCGCATCCGTCTATTACAACGGTGGTGGTTATAGTTCTTTTGGAGTCGGTTACCTCGGAAAGGGCATATACGGCGCCTCTCGAGCAAAGGTTTCCGCTTACGGCGTTGCCGTTATTTTCATCTACGCTGAGTCTGCATCCTCTCGGACATATAATACATACAAGATTTATCATACGCTTCACCTCTCAGACACTTTCTATGCGAATCGAGATCTCATCGCTCACGCTGTTAAGCTTTGCCGCGGGAATGATGATCTTTTCCATTTCGCCGGGAGCCATACGCTCTCTCTTGTATTCCATAACGACGTTATCACCGTCGCAGACCTTTATTACGGACGTGCTTCTTACCGCGTTTGTACGGAAGAATACCTCAACTGCCTTGCCAACGTTGGAACGACGGATCCTCTGCGGTACCGTATAGGTAACTCCGTCTCCGTTTACTATGGAGATGGGCTTTTCCGCGGGAACGCGCTTTCCGAGTGCGTACTCGGCTGCAGCCTTACCTGCCTTTGTGCTTTCTGCTGTAACGAAGTCAACGAGGTCGTGTACGTGTACGGCGTTACCAGAAGCGAATATGCCGTCTGCGGACGTCTGCATATTCTCGTATACGAAGGCACCGTTTGTTCTTCTGTCAAGCTCTATTCCTGCCGCCTTTGTTATCTCGTTTTCGGGGATAAGACCGACGGAGAGAAGGAGAGTATCGCATTCTATTTCAAATTCGCTTCCCGGTATGGGGCGTCTGTTTTCATCTACCTTGCTGATAACTACTTTTTCGACACGCTGACGACCGACTATATCGGTTACCGTGTGCGAGAGGTAAAGGGGAATATCGAAATCGTCAAGGCACTGAACGATATTTCTTGTCAAGCCGTTTGAATAGGGGCAAAGCTCAACGCAGGCAAGAACCTTCGCGCCCTCAAGCGTCATTCTTCTTGCCATGATGAGTCCGATATCACCTGAACCGAGAATAACTATTCTCTTACCGGGCATCCAACCCTCCATATTTACGTATCTCTGAGCAGTACCTGCCGTAAGAACGCCTGCGGGTCTGTCACCGGGAATCGCTATAGCGCCTCTTGTACGCTCACGGCATCCCATACAGAGAACCACGCTCTTGGCGTTGATTATCATATAACCGTCGTTTGAATTGATGCAGTGTACCTTCTTCACATCGTCGAGTGTTTCTATCTTGAGTACCATGGTATCGGTAACGACGTCAGCCTCGGTATCTGCAAGCTTTGTTGAGAATCTCTGTGCATATTCGGGACCTGTAAGCTCTTCTTTGAAGTAGTGGAGTCCAAAGCCGTTGTGGATACACTGGTTAAGTATTCCGCCGAGCTCGCGATCTCTCTCTATTACGAGCACGCTTGCGCCCTCTTCATTTGCTGCGATCGCAGCCGCGAGACCTGCCGGACCGCCTCCGACAACTACAACGTCATAATCAGTTCTCATAGTCGGTGCCCTCCTTTGTTCTTCCGGTGAGGATATAGCTTCCTTCCTCGTCCATAATGATCTCGTCCATGCGGCAGTTAAGCTCTCTTGCGAGTATCTCGTGTACCTTCGGTGAGCAGAAGCCACCCTGACATCTTCCCATTCCCGCGTTGCATCTGCGCTTTATCGCATCGATAGAACGAGGAACTATCGGGCTGTGTATAGCCGCTACGATCTCACCCTCGGTTACCGTTTCGCAACGGCAGATGATGTGGCCGTAGAGAGGATCCTTCTTGATGATCTCTGCCTTTTCCTCGTCGGGGAGATGTCTGAATATCTTTCTTTCTCTTTTTGTCTCGTAGGAGGCTTTTTCATTTGCCTGCATTCCGCACGACTTGAGGATCTCTATTGCCTCGAGCGCGATAGCGGGAGCGGCGGAAAGTCCGGGAGACTTTATACCTGCGAGGTTTACAAAGTTCTTACAGTACTGTGACTCCTCTATTATGAAGTCATCGTGCTGTGTGTTGGGACGCACACCGGCGTACTCGTGGATGGTTTCTCTGAAATTGATCCCGGGAACCGACTTCTGGCCTCTTGATTTGAGAAGGTGTATAGTGTCCTTATCGGTAGCAACGGCGTCACCGTCGCTTACTATATATGCATCGGGGCCGACGATAAGGTTTCCATGTACCGTAGGAGATACGAGAACGCCCTTTCCTCTTTCATCGGGGCACTGGAATATTACCGAGTTGATGCGCTTACCCTCGCACTTATCAAGTACGTAGTACTGACCGCAGATGTTTGTCTGAACGAAGCCCTTACCGCCAACCATAGCGTGGATCTTTTCAGAGAATGCACCTGCAGCGTTTACGATATATTTAGTCTTGAAATCTCCGTTCGGAGTATGTACCGTGAAGGTTTCGTCCTCTTCTTTGGATATCGACTTTACCTCGCAGCTGAGGTGGATATCAACACCGTTGATAACGGCAACCTCTGAAAGTGCGAGAGCGTATCCCCACGGGTTAACTATAGCCGCGGGAGCATAGAGTGCTCCGTAGATGGAGGGTGAAAGTTCGGGCTCCAATGCAAGAGCCTCTTCTTTTGAGATTATCTTTACTCCCTCTACTCCGTTTGCGATACCTCTCTGATAGAGCTCATCGAGAACGGCGAGGTCTTTTTCTGTGAATGCGAGAACGAGAGAGGGAAGCTCTCTGTATTCTACACACATATCGTGGCATATTTGCTTTGCCATTTTGACTCCCTTTACATTGAGAGGGGCCATTTTTGTATTGGGTTTGGGGTCGAATCCGGCGTGGAGAATGGCGCTGTTAGCCTTAGTTGCACCGTTTGCAACGTCGTTGAATCTTTCAAGAACACCGACCTTGAGGTCAAACTTGGACAATTCAAAGGCTGTAGCGGCACCTACGATACCACATCCGATTATCAATACGTCGTACATAGTATGTTGATTTCCTTTCCCATTGAAATATTGCAGTCATTATCATATTATATTGTATCATTTTTTGGCTCAAAAGTCAAGGTGGTTACACAAAAAAGAGTGTCTTACCATTGTTATATTTTTGTCAATTCTGAACATAACAGCCATAGGCATCGGCTCGTTTTTTATTGAAATATGGGTGAAATGTGAGTTTTAACATATAAAGCGCGAATGTGGGAAGCTTTGTGCATAAAGCTTGCTCCTTTGGGAATATAATCATCAAAGCGGAAAAGTTTTGGGGGAGTTGTTTATGTTCAAGAGGGAATATTTGTCGGTGTCTGCGGACGCGTGCATAATACTGTTGTTTGCAGCAATAGCGGTGCGTTTTTTGTTTGGCGGTGCTTTTTCCGTTCTTATGCCGTTCATCATAGCCTATCTTATTGCCGCATCGCTGAGAGTACCTTCTTCGTTTATAAGCAGAAAAACCCGCCTGCCGATAGGCTTTGTTTCAGCGGTGCTCATCGTTTTGCTGATAACGGCGCTGTTCGCTTTGATATTTTTTATTGCTGAGCTTCTTCTTGAACGGCTCGGTGCTCTTTTGGCAGAGATAAGTAAGGGAGAGAGCTCGGGAGGAGGAATCAGCGGAGTTCTTGAGAAGATAAGCAGTATAACCTCATTTGTGTCGGCGTTCGGAGATCTTCGCAAGGACGAGCGCTTTATTCTTTTGTGTGAAAAGATAGACGGTGCGGTGTACGATTTTATAAAGACGGTACTGAAGGATCTTATCGACGAGATAGGCAGCTTTCTCGGAAGGGTGGTAAGATCGCTTCCCGAGACGCTTTTATACGTTATCATTACTATAATTTCGTCGGTATATCTCTCGTCGAGGCTTGATCGCGTCAATTCCTTTTTGATAAGGCTTATACCCGAAAAGCACAGAGACGGCTTTATGAAAATAAAGCGTCGGACGGTATCCGCGCTATTATCCTATCTGAAGGCGTACTCACTTATATACGTTATAACCTTTGCGGAGCTTTTATTCGGATTTACTCTTTTGGGGGTCAAAAACGGTGTGCTTCTTGCCGTTTTCGTAGCATTTGTGGACATTTTGCCCGTATTCGGAGTGGGAACGGTGCTTATTCCGTGGGCTGTCGGCTCGCTTCTGATGGGAGACAAACGGACGTTTATTCTGCTTTTGGTGCTATACGCTATCATAACCGTGATCAGAGAGCTCGCCGAGCCTAAAATAGTGGGACGGAGCATCGGCCTCGATCCTCTTCTGACGTTGTTTATTATGTTCGTTGGGTACAAGACGATTGGAGTCATCGGTATGATCATAGCACCGCTTATCTCGGTCGTTGCGGTCGGCATCGGAGGCTTTGGCGGTGGCGAAAAGAGAGAAAAAGCTATTGACAAAAATAAATAAAAGTGGTATAATTGCTCTGAATAAACAAGGAGGAGCTAAACGCTATTCTAAAGTATGAAAAAAGCTAAATTTATATACAATCCCGAGGAGATCTGTGAGAATTACGGTACAGGATGGTCACACGACAATAATGCATTTTACAAGCAACAGAAGCCCGGAAAGGGTCTTACCGTGTACATGAAGCGCTTTGACGCCGAGGATACCGGAAGGGTATCTGTTGAACTTACCGCTCTCGGTATTTTTGAAGCTTATATAAACGGTATCCGTATCGGTGAATATACCGAGAATGGCATAGTATACGATGAATTGAAGCCCGGTTGGACGGACTACTATTCAAGAGTATTCTCTTTTACCTACGACATAACGCCGTTTGTGAAGAAGAAGGATAACCTCCTTGTGATATACGTATCCAAGGGATGGTGGGGCGGAAGAATCTGCCATGGAATATATCAGAACAGACCTACCGTTTTTTGCGGCGAGATAACGCTTTCTCTCGCAAACGGAGAGGAAAGACTCATATCTACGGATACGGATTGGGATACCGCTATCGGAGGTCCTGTTCTTGCCGCTGATATTTACGACGGTGAATACTACGACGCGCGCATAACGCCTGCGTACGACGATCCCGCCGGCTTTGAGTGGAAAAAGTCCGCATTGTGCGAGCACGAGCTTCCGAAGGTCGTTTCTCCTATGGGACCTCCCATAAGAGTGAGAGAGCGTCTTACTCTTTCTCCGATAAGTGCGACCGTATACGAAGGAACGGTTGACAACGGAAGCGATTTCGGTAAGATAAACGTAAAGAAGCTGACGGTAGGAAACGGATGCGAGAAAACAGTGCTTAAGGCGGGTGAGACACTCATTCTTGACCTTGCGCAGAATCACACAGGTTGTCCCGAGATCACGTTCAAGGCAAAGCGCGGAGCACACGTAATGGGTCACGTTGCGGAGCTTCTCAACGACAGCGGAAGGCTTGACCGCGGAAACGACGGTCCCGAAGGATCGCTTTACGTTGCAAACTACCGTTCCGCACGCGCAAAGATAAACTATATTGCATCGGGTAACGGTGTGGAGACCTATAGACCGTTGCATACCTTTTACGGCTACAGATATCTTATGATAGAGGCAGATTCCGAGGTGGAGATAATATCCGCAAAGGCTCTTGTTATCGGCTCCGACATAAAGGAGACGGGAAGCATGACCACGTCGAATGCGGAGGTAAATCAGCTTATATCCAATATTCTTTGGGGACAGAGAAGTAACTATTTGTCTATTCCCACAGACTGTCCTCAGAGAGACGAGCGTCTCGGATGGACGGGAGACACGCAGATATTCTGCGGTGCGGGTGCATATAACGGTGACATACTTGAGTTTATGCGCAAGTGGATAGTGGATCTTATCGACTCGCAGAAATTCAGCGACGGCTTCTGTGACGTTATTCCCAAGGCCTTCGGCAAGGCAGTCAAAGTACCGGATGAGCTTAACGCTATAGACAAGGCATCCGGCGGAGCGGCATGGGGAGATGCGGCTATCGTCGTTCCCTATAAGATGTGGCTGATGTACGGAGACAAGAGCATACTCAAGACGGTGTACGAGTCGCTTGAGAAATATATGGCGATGCTTGAAAAGTTCGGAATGAGAGGACCTGTTCCGAGATACGGCGATTGGCTCAACTACGACGTAACGCCGAAGGATTATATAAGCATATGCTATTACTACTACGACGCTGTGCTTATGAAGAAGATCTCGTCCTTGCTCGGCAAGAAGGATAGAAGAGATCACTACGCAGCTCTTTCGGAAAAGATAAGAAATGCATATATTGAGAAATATTACGTTGACGGGGAATTTACCGTTCGTACTCAGACCGGATACCTGCTTCCCGTATATTTCGGAATTCTTGTCGGAGATCTTCGCAAGAAGGCGATAAAGGAGCTTAAAAAGAAGATAATCGATAACGACTACACGCTGTCTACCGGATTTGTAGGTACGGGATGCCTTTGCCAGGCGCTCAGCACCTGCGGTCTTGACGATCTTGCGTATTCGTTGCTTCTTCAGACAAAGGATCCATCCTGGCTTTACAGTGTACGTCAGGGTGCTACCACGGTATGGGAGCGTAGGAATTCCTACACGAAGGCAACGGGCTTCGGCGACGTCGGTATGAACTCCTTTAACCACTACGCTTACGGCGCGGTTTTGGAGTGGATGTATTCTTGCATGGCGGGTATAGCGCCTAACAGCGTTTCCGGCGGCTTTAAGAGAATGACTCTCAGACCTACCCCCGACCTCAGACGCCGCATTCCCAAGGGACAGAGCAGAATGACGTCCTGCTCGGCTTCCTATGATTCGTATGTGGGAAGAATAGAGAGTGCGTGGGATACGGTCGACGGAGAAACGGTTTACAAATTTGTAATTCCCGAGGGCGTTAAGGCAAAGGTATGCATTATCGTCAATAAGGGAAGACGCAACGTTGAGATAAACGGAGTTGCGTTCGATATTGACACGCTCGGTGCGGTATTTACCGGAGGACGTCTTACGTTTGAGCTTGGCGCGGGTAAATATACTGTTAAATAAAACGCGGGAGACCGCATTTTCGGAGGATAGGGTTGTTTTGAAAAGGATAGTTTCTTTACTGCTTACGGTGTTGCTGATAATGCCTGTATTGACGGCGTGCAACGGCAACGAGGGTAGCAGGATTACCGCTTATATTGGAGACGGAGTTTCTGTCCTTGACCCTATTCGCTGTACGGAAAAGGAAGGACAGACCTATATAGCGAATCTCTTTTCCGGTCTGTATTCCTATTCGGTAGGCGAGGACGGACATGCGGAGCTTGTCTGTGAGGACGCGGAATCGCTTCCTTACGTTTACGAGCTCGGTGACGGAAGGGTAAGACTTAAATTTAAGCTGAAGGATGGGCTTACGTGGAGCAACGGCGAGGATCTGACTCCCGAGGATTACGTTTATTCCTGGAACAGGGCGGCGGAGTATTCGCTTTACAACGACAAGGGATATATTTTTTCACTTGTTGACGGATACGACACATACGTTTCTTACGAGGAGAACGCAAGCCTTAATATGACGTTTAACAACGAAGAGCGCACGTTCTCCGTGGTGCTTACCGGAAACACCGATGCGTTTCTTCAGTACACGACAGAGACCTATATGTTCCCGGTGAGCCGAATTGCCGTAAGAGACAGTAAGAATTGGAATAACGACCCCGAGGACTTTGCTTCAAACGGCAGGTTCACCCTCAAGGAGCTTTCAAAGACGCGTATCGTGATGGTCAAAAATGAAAGATACCGCGATGCAGAGCATACTACGCTTGAGGAGATAGAGTTTACTTTTGATACCGAAAAGGCAGAAAAGATGGTGGTGCGCGAGAATATAGCCGCGGCACTCGTTTCGATCGATTCCGCCGCGATCTCTCATACAAACAAAAGCGTGAGGGTAGGTGTGACGTATATGGCGTTCAACGTTAGCGACACCTCGCTTGCGCTTTTCAGCGAGGAGGAAAAGGTCAAGATAAGAAGGGCGATATCGATATACGTTTCAAATGCGGGAATATTTGACGATGAGTACGGAGTACCCGAGCTCGTTCCGTCATTAAAGACGAATTCGGACTTGGATATGAGCGAGGAGTACGCGGATTCCTTGATGAAGGAGGTCGCGGAAAGCTCGGGAAGATTTACCTATCAGGACGGAGAAGTATACGAGTTTCCGTTTATGCATGCTATATGTGCGGGACGAAGCGGAGAACTGAAGAAATGGGATCGCATTGCGGACGCCCTTTCAAAGCAGGGAATAAACGTTCTTGTGAAGAATTGCAGCTGGGAGGACTTTCTGAAGGCAAGGATCAACGGAGAGTACTCGATGCTTATCAACACGTGGGTGAACACATCGTTGTGCGAGGCTGAATTCCTCAGGCTGTTTACGTCGGATTCGCAATATAACGATGCGCTCCTGGGAAGCGTTAACACGGCTTGGAAGGAAGAATACGACGTTTACATTTATCACACGATAGGCGAGCCGTATGTACATACGGGTGATTACGAAAAGGCACTCGGTGCGCTTATCGGCAGCGCGGCGCTGGTTCCGCTTGAGAACGTATGCACCGAATGGCTCATAACGAGAGACGACGTTGCATCGGTATACTGCGACGGTCTTCTCAGATTTAAGTGACAAACAAAAATGCTTGCGACCTTCATCGCAAGCATTTTTTATTTAAAGAGGATCACATGCCGATCTCTTCACCGATTATTATTACCTTTATTCTTCCTGCAGGCTTACTTGCCCTTGTTTCAACTATATACGTGCAGATAGAGTCGGGGCAGGAGCAACTGTGGCAAAGTCCGTCCTTTTTGCAGGGAGTATTTATATCGAATCTCTGTGCGTTTGTAGGTGCCGCTACGTTTCTTGCTCTATGGTGTGCAGAGTCAAGGTCTGCGGTGATCTTATTTACTCCCGCAAGGATTATTACGCTCTTCGGACCGAAGGTCATTGCGGCTACGCGGTTGCCCGTTCCGTCAATATTTACAAGTGTTCCGTCTGCGCTTATTGCGTTGCATCCGGTTATAAACGTATCGCATAAGAGAGCCTGCCTCATTATCTCGATATATTCCTCGCGACATTTAGCCTTTGTGCGATCTATTACGGAGTGTCCCGCATCCTCAAGCTTTCTGATAACGCCGAGGCTATCCGTCGTTATGGAGCCACCGAAGGATATGACGTCACCGTTACCTACAAGGCTCATTGCAACCGATACGGCCTCCTCTCGCGTTTCGGCATAAAAGGCTGAAAAGCCCTTTTGATTCAATGCTTTTACTGTTTTCAAAGCGAGAAGTTCGTTTCTTGCGGCGTTTGGGGTATTGTTTTTCATGTCTGTCCTCCGTTTTCATCTGGTGGTCTAATTATATCATTTTTTTTGAAATTTGTCAAGAATTTTTCAAAAACCTATTGACAAACCGATTTGGATGTGTTATAATATTAATGAGAATGAGAATCATTCTCATTCTCGTTTGGAAGGAGGAAACACTCATGAAGACACAAGACGTGTTGCTTGACATAATAAAAGACAGCGATGAGCATCTTTCCGCCGAAAAGATATATTTCATAGCTAAGAGTATACATCCGTCAATATCCGTCGGAACGATATACAGAAATCTTACCTCCATGACGGAGAAGGGGATCATCGGCCACGTGGCTATTCCGTCGGGCTCGGCGAGATTTGATAAGAATGCTTATTCACATCCACACGGACACTGCCCGAGGTGCGGAGAGGTGTTTGACATCTATGCTCCGGCGATAGATGATGCTATCGATGAGGCTTTGGGGTCATCCGGGAATTCATATCAATTGACAGTTAATTGCCTCTGCGAGAGATGCAGGGCAACTGAAAAATAAAAATTATTTTAAATCAAGGAGTAAATATTATGGAACTTAAGGGATCAAGAACAGAGGCTAATCTCGCTGCGGCATTTGCCGGCGAATCACAGGCAAGAAACAAGTACACATACTTCGCATCCAAGGCAAGAAAGGAAGGCTACGAGCAGATCGCAGCAATCTTTGAGGAGACCGCTAACAACGAAAAGGAGCACGAAGTCGGATCGTAGCCATGTCGTTCTGTGAGCCAAGGAGTTGTAGTTAACACTTGTCTTCCTAAGACCGCTTGGCCTCCGACTTGTACACATACTTCGCATCCAAGGCAAGAAAGGAAGGCTACGAGCAGATCGCAGCAATCTTTGAGGAGACCGCTAACAACGAAAAGGAGCACG
>JAZSLE010000026.1:0-28648 GCA_045535215.1 Eubacteriales bacterium | reverse complement strand
TCCTTGCCGCCTACAAGACAGTACTGCTCTGCCATATCTGCGGGAACGGTCCAGTCGAGCGTGATGTTGGAGAAGGGAGCCTGTGTACCCCATCTGGAAGGAGTATTTACACCGTAGATGAAGGACTCAACGCACTTCTTTACCTGGTCGTAAGAAAGGTTGTCTACCTTTACGAAGGGTGCGAGGTAAGTATCAAATGAAGAGAAAGCCTGAGCACCTGCCCACTCGTTCTGCATTATGCCGAGGAAGTTCACCATCTGGTTGCAGAGTGTAGCAAGGTGGGAAGCGGGCGAGGAGGTGATCTTACCGGGAATTCCGCCGAGACCCTCCTTTATAAGCTGTCTGAGAGACCAACCTGCACAGTATCCTGTGAGCATGGAATGGTCGTGGAGGTGTATTTCAGCGTTCTTGTGTGCGGAAGCGATCTCGTCGTCGTAGATTTCGCTGAGCCAGTAGTTAGCCGTTATAGCACCGGAGTTGTTGAGGATAAGACCTCCGACGGAGTAGGTGACCGTGGAGTTTTCCTTAACTCTCCAGTCGGTAACCTTAACGTAGGAATCAACGAGGTCCTTGTAGTCAAGGATGGTTTTGCTTACGTTTCTGAGCTTTTCGCGCTGACGTCTGTAAAGGATGTATGCCTTTGCAACGTCTGCATAGCCTGCCTGAACGAGAACCGACTCAACGCTGTCCTGAATGTCCTCAACTTCAACAAGATTGTTTTTGATCTTGGGCTCAAAATCAGCTGTGACCTTGAGTGCAAGAAAATCTATCATACTTGGATTGAACTGCTTTTCGCAAGCTTCAAACGCCAACGTAATGGCGCCGCTTATTTTGGAAATGTCGAAATCAACTATTTTATTGTCTCTTTTAACTATTCTGTACATCGCACTTATCCTTTCTTAGTTTTTCATGATGCGTGTATATTATAACACAAAATGTTGTTGCTGTCAATACCAAAAACACAATATATTGTATTTCGGCATTTTCAACAAATAATTTCATGTCTTTTCGATATCTGTTGGAATTGCCCGGAAATTTGCTTTTGAAATATTTTATAAATTTAAAAAAAGGGCGAAAAAATGTACAAAATGACGAAAAAACCGACCGAAGAGAGCCCTCTCGGTCGGTCGTATTCCTTTGCTGCTCAAATGCCGCGAATAGACGTCGGTATGTATTCTGATGCAAGCCTTGCGGCAGCCTGCATTCTTTCCGCCGCCATCTCGTGATATACGGTCTCACTGTCCACAAGATCTCCCGAATCCACAAAATGCTGAAGGAAATATTTTTTTCCTCCGCAAAGCTTCCTTGCGGCAGAAACGAGGTCGCCCTCGGTGTGAAGCTCGTTTACCACCGTCGTGCGGAATTCGTTGTCCACACTCGTGGCCTTAAGTATCTCTATGCTTTCCGTGATCTTCCCTATATCCACGTTTGCTCCGCATACCCTTGCGTATGCCTTTTCTTCGGGGACTGTTTTTATGTCCATCGCAACGTAGTCCAAGATCTTGTCCTCAAGAAGTCTTGAGAGAAGAACGGGATTTGTGCCGTTAGTGTCGAGCTTTACAAGGTACCCAAGTGACTTTACGTCGTAAGCGAACGAATACAGTGCCTCTCCCCAAAGAGTAGGCTCTCCTCCGGTTATGCATATGCCGTCAAGCACTCCCCGTCTCTTTTTAAGGAAGGAATATATTTCGTCAAGGGGGATGAGCTCGTCCTTCCCAAAAACGACTCTCGGGTTGTGACAGAAGGGACATCTCATATTGCATCCCGGTGTGAATACGGTCGCCGCTATTCTTCCGGGAAAGTCAAGCAGCGTAGTTTTCATAAGTCCGCATACCTTTATGCTCTTTTCATTGCTCATCGTTCTGCTCCTTCGCAGTTTCTTCGCGTATGGTCTTTTTCTTTTTTGCGCGTTCTCTTCGGCTCTGCTCTATCTCAAGCTTCATGCGCTCTTTTCTTGAAAGCGACGGAGTATGCTTTGTGAAGCACGCGCGAAGTTTCTCAAAGTATCCGCCTCTTTTCAGAACCAGTACGATCATCAGAAGCAGAAGTAAAAAGAGAGTAATGAAAACAAGTATGCTGTAGTTAAGCGGCGTTACCGGTCTTATAAAATAATAGTAGCCTATAAAATGCGAATGGAAACAGAACGTCAAAGAAGAAAACAAATTTACAAGTCCCGCGGGAAGCGCGGCAGGTGTAATCGCAACGCAAACGTACCAGATCGAAAAGAGGAAGGACGCGGTGATAAACATTGCTTCAAATATTAAAAGCCGCCTTCTGTTGAAAACGTGAGTGAGTGAAACGAAGAGCACCCAGAAAAGCAGATAAAGAAGGCTTGCCACAAGATTGTGTATCTCTACCTGCTCGGTATAAGGAAATTCTCCGAGATTAGCGAGCGCGATTCCGAGAGTGAAGGATAGCATACACGCGATGATAGCGATGTCTCCGAGCTTTCCGAGTGTGATTTTTTTGATAAGCATAGAAATTTATCTCCTATGTAGGTGCATAAGCACCGTTTGTTGAGCGTTAAACCGATCTCAAATACATTATACCACAAAAAGCATCTAAAGTCAATGAACGTGCGTATAATAAATCATTTCTTTTTTGATTTCGGGAGTCTTACGAAAAGAGAGAGCAACGCGCGCCCGTTGAAGGGAATGAGCGGATACAAATATGAGTGTCGCGGAGTTGCCGTTTTGTTCGTTGCTATAAACGTTATTATCAATACGATCCCCGCAAGAAGTCCCCATACACCGAACAGCTCTGTAAATATAAGAAGCATTATTCTCATAAACTTGAACGCATAGCCGAGCTCAAGAGACCTCTGAGTGAAGTTTGCTATCGCAACGAACGCCATAAGCAATATTACCTCAGGGATGAGCCAGCCTGCCGTTACGGCGAAGTCTCCGAGTATCAGTCCGCCTACGACAGAGAGAGAGTTAGTGAGCATATTGGGAGTGTTCATGGATGCGAGGCGCAGAACGTCTATTATGAATTCCACCAAAAGAAGCTGTACGATAAGCGGTAGATCTCCGTGCTTTTCCGGATGTATAAAATCAAACGAGGGAGGAATCCATTCGGGATTCTTCATTAAAAGAAACCACAAGGGAACCGCAAAAAGAGTCATCCAGAAAACAACGTGCCGCAAAAGACGTATATAAGTTCCGGTAAGCGGAGGAAAGTAGAAGTCATTCGTCTCCTGCATGAAATCAAATATCGTCGTCGGAAGAACGAGGACCTCGGGCGAGTTGTCGGTTATTATCAGAACGCTTCCCTCCAGCAGTTGAGCACACGCGGCATCGGGACGCTCGGTCGTCCTCACCTTTGGGAAGGGATTGTACCACCTATGCTTTATGAGACATTCGCAGAGCGATTGATGTCCCATAGTCAGAGATTCCGTATCGACAGAAAGAATTTTCTTCTTTACGTCCTCAACGAGCCTGTCGTCAGCGCGCCCCTTTATAAAGCACACCACGACGTCGCTTTTTGACGAGTCGCCCACCGACATATAGTGCATACGCAGATCTACGTCTCTTATTCGCCTTCTGATAAGCGCCGTATTGAATATAAGCGTCTCAACGAAACCGTCCTTCGCTCCGCGCACTACCTTGTCACTCTCGGGCTCTCCAGTTCCTCTTGCGGGATACGTTCTTGCATCCACGATGATTGCGTTGTCCTTAAAGGTCGAGCCGAGAATGAGAGTAGCACCCGACAAAACGAAGGTCAGCATGAGATCGGTGTCGTCCGTCACGTCGGTCTCCACGTGTGGAACACAGTGCTTTACAAAGGACTCCGCACTACCGTCTCCCTTTTCTGATAGAGACTTTAGCGACAGAAAATGCATCATAAGCTTCTGCATTACGGTATCCTTTACAAATCCGTCGATATAGAAAAGGGTTATCTGATCCTCGCCGATAAAAAGTACCTTTTTTATGATATCAAAGTTTTCCTTGCTCGCAAGCAGGGAATCAATAAATGCCACGTTTTCCTTGTAGTCCGAAGACAGCTGTTTCATAAGCTCACCTCACCGAAGCGTTTTTTATATTTTTTGCCTTAAGTACTCTTATTATTCATATGTAATAAAAAACACCCGACGGTTGTTTCCGTCGGGTAGTCTTTTTTTATTTATTTGCCCTGCTGCTTGCACCAGATATTCATAACAAGCTTGTGGGGAAGAAGCTTGACCGCAAGCACTTGAAGTCTTATAGGAAGTCCGCATACCGATACATCCTTGCCTCTTCGCATATCGTATATAGCCCTGCGCACGACCTCGTCCGCATCGTAGAAGCGGTTGTAATAGGTTATCGTGTTATCCGATACGGCACGGTCGAAGAAGTCGGTCCTTACCCATCCGGGGCATACCGCCATTACCTTTATACCTCTGTCGCGAAGCTCGCGCCCGATCGCTCTTGAGAACGAGAGAACGTATGACTTTGACGCTCCGTATACTGCGATGTAAGGCACCGGCTGGAAGGATGAGAGTGAACCCATATTGTATATCTCGCATCCGTTACCCATGTAGGGAAGGGTAGCGTGTACCATAGCGGTAAGGGACGCGGAGTTGAGAGCGATCATATCGTATGCGTCGTCAATGCTCATGCTCTCAAATTCATGGAATTTACCGAAGCCCGAGGCGTTTACGAGAACACGAACGTAGCTGTTCGTTCTTTCAAGCTCGTTTGCATACTCTTTTATGCTTTCCTTCTTGGAAAGATCAAGCGCAAGTACCCTTACGTTTCTTCCGCATACCGATTCAAGCTCTGCGAGCTTCTCGGCGCGCCTTGCGATTACCCATATCTCTTCAACGTCTGCATACGCGGGATGACTGTCCAGCTGCTCAAAGAATTCTCTTCCTATTCCGGAGGAAGCACCGGTTATGACCGCTATTTTCATGTTTTACTCCTTATCAGATTACGATGTGAACGGGAAGTCCCATCTTGAATTCGGGATTGGTTTCGCCCGCTATAAGCGGAAGTATATATTTTACGCACTTGTCGGTGACGTTGTTGCCCTCGTCGTTTATAAACTCGCGCGGAACCTCCTTCACCTTGTTTGCAATCGCCGCAATATCGCTGTGGGATACCTCGTACGCGTACGGTTCGGTGGACTTTCTTACTATAGTCATCATCTCGCGTGATACGCCGTTGACAGCGGCCTCTACCGCACCGCGTCCTACGCTTACAGACTCTTCAAGGTCTGTTCTCGAGGCTATGTGCGATGCGCATCTCTGCGGGAGATTAAGCTCGATAGAGCGCACCTTGCATCCGATCTCGTCTCTTACCGCGATCTCAAGAGCTTTACCCGTTCCTGAGAGCTGTTTGTGACCGAATGCGTCAACCGTTCCGCTTGAAATACCCTCGCATACGTAGGTTCCATCCGCCGCTCTTATTCCCTCGCTGACCGCAACGACAACGTTGGGATGCTTTTCAAGGCACTTTCTTACCGAGGCGAAGAACTCATCTATGCTGAATGGAACCTCGGGGAGATAAACGAGGTCGGGAGCGTCTATTCCTACGCCTCTTCCGAGCGCGGATGCCGCAGTGAGCCATCCCGCGTCTCTTCCCATGATCTCAACTATAGTGACCGCCTTCTTTGTGTAAACGGCGCAGTCGCGAATGATCTCGGATATGGTTACCGCAATATGCTTTGCCGCAGATCCGTATCCGGGAGTGTGGTCGGTTCCGACAAGGTCGTTGTCTATTGTCTTCGGTACACCTATTATGCGCATCTCATAGTCTTGTGATGCGGTGTACTCGGAAAGCTTTGCGACGGTGTCCATAGAGTCGTTTCCGCCGATATAGAAGAAATAGCGAATGTCGTATTTCTTGAATACAGCGAGAAGCTTTTCGTATACGGAGTCGTCCTCTCCCTTCTTCGGGAGCTTCTTTCTGCAGGAGCCGAGAGCCGCTGCAGGTGTGTTCTCAAGAGTGTTCAGCTTGTATTCGGAATCAAAGAACGCCGTAAGGTCAACGAGTCTTTCCTCAAGAAGTCCCTCAACACCGTTTCTCATGCCGTAAAGGGTTTTTATCTCTTCGGCTGCCGCAGCACCTCTTATTACTCCGGAAAGAGTAGCGTTAATAGCCGCGGTTGGTCCTCCGGACTGACCTACAACAGCGTTGCCGTAAAGTTTGTTCATTTAATACCTCTTCATTATCAGTTGAAGGCAGACATATCGCCTCTGTATATTTTTTTCCTCATTATTCCGTAATAGTCGTTTGACTCGTCGCGAAGGAGAGAAAATCTTTCGCATACCGCCTTTATGGGATACTCGGGATTGAGATTTGCATCGCTTGAAGCGGAAAGCACCATCTTCAGCACAAGCTCGCCCTCCTCTGCCTCACAGGTTACCGAGTGTATAAGCGGAACGATGTCTATCTCCTTTTCACCGCTCTTAGACCTCTTCATTACGGTGACGGGAGACGTGGACAGATACTCGCATATATCCCTTGCGACCTCTGCGCTCGCAGCAGACGACGCTATTCTGCATTCGTATTCCGCATACGCTATCTCCGCAAACTTTGATGTGGGATAATATACGTCAAGAATGAGCATCTCGTCGGTGAATTGGGGTGCAAGGCACGCCTTGATGTCGGCAAGCGATATCTGACGTTCTATCTTTATATCCACAAACTCGTATACGCTCTCACATCCAACCGAAAGGGGAAGTGAGAAAACGAGCTTTGTGTGAGGATTGAAGCCTTTTGTGTACCATACCGGAAGACGCGAGCGGATAAGACATCTTGTGAGAGTTCTTTGAAGATCAAGATGAGATATATAGCGAAGCGAGCCGGTCTTGGTGAACATAACGCGTACTGTGACGGGAGCGGCAAGTAACGGTAAAGCCTTTATTTCATCAGCGGACAACATCCGTTTTCACCTCCAAGCTTGTTTGCTCCGCAGCCCGAGCAGTGCTCACGGCAGGACGGAGTCGTCTTTTCGGAATACGCATTGTTTCTCTCTCTTACGAAGAACTCCTTCGTTACTCCGATATCTATGATATCCCAAGGAAGGACCTCGTCAATGCCGTATTGTCTGTTTGCATAGAAGGACATATCAAGACCGCACTGCTCAAATACCTCGCACCATCCCTCGTAGTTGAAGTATTCGTCCCATGCGTCGAAGCAGAAGCCCTTTTCGTGTGCCAATGCTATTGCGGACGAAAGCCTTCGGTCTCCTCTTGCGAATACCGCCTCGAGACGGGAGACGTATGCATCGTGGTGATTGTATTTTACGCGTCTGTCCTTTATGCTGTTGTAAAGAAGCTCCTGCTTTCTTCTCAGCTCTTCAAGCGTGTCCTGCGCTTCCCACTGGAAGGGAGTGAAGGGCTTAGGAACGAGGCAGGCAACCGATATTGTGCAGGAGGGAGCCTTTTTTCTCATCTCCTTCGGCATCTGATAGTATCTGTCTATAACGTGGGTAGCAAGCTCCGCGATACCTACGATATCCTCGTCTCTCTCTGTGGGGAGACCCATCATAAAGTAAAGCTTTACGTTTGATTTTCCACCCTCAAACGCAACGCCGACCGCCCTCATAAGATCCTCTTCGGTTACGTTCTTGTTTATAACGTCGCGCAAACGCTGTGTTCCCGCCTCGGGAGCAAAGGTAAGCGACGAGGAGCGCACGGAAGCTACCTTTTCCATAAGCTCCTTCGTGAAGCTGTCTACACGGAGAGAGGGAAGGGAAAGGCTGATCATATTGGGATTCGTGAATTCAAGAAGCTTGTCGGTAAGCTCGTCTATTTTTGAGTAGTCGCTTATTGAGAGAGACGTAAGGGATATCTCATCGTATCCGGACGACTCGTAGATGCATTTGGCGTTTTTGCAAAGCACCTCGGGAGACTTCTCTCTGACAGGACGGTATATCATTCCCGCCTGACAGAATCTGCATCCCCTGATGCATCCTCTTGCGACCTCAAGCATTATTCTGTCGTGTACCGTCTCAATATAGGGCATTACGGGATTCTCGGGGAAATATACCTTATCAAGATCCTTTACTATGCGCTTCTTTATCTTTACGGGAATATCGTCATATATCGGAGAATATTTCTCTACCGTGCCGTCCTCGTTGTACGATACCTCGTAGAAGGACGGAACGTATATTCCCTCTATCTCACGAGCGGCTTTGTGGAGAAATTTGCGCTTTGAATAGCCCGGCTTCTCCTTTTCCTCTATGTACATCTTGGTGAATTCAAGGAGCATCTCCTCGCCCTCACCTATGTTGAATACGTCGAAGAAATCCGCCATAGGTTCAGCGTTGTATGCGCAGGGTCCTCCGCCGATTATTATCGGGTGCGACTCGTCTCTGTCCGCGCTTCTTAGGGGGATTCGAGAGAGAGAGAGCATGGAGAGAACGTTTGTGTAACACATTTCGTACTGAAGCGAGAAGCCCACAATGTCAAACTCGGAAACGGGATCTCCGCTTTCGTGAGCGAAAAGAGGAATGGAATGCTCGCGCATCTTTTCCTGCATATCCGTCCAGGGACAGTATACTCTTTCGCATCTAATGTCCTTGTCGTTGTTAAGAACACCGTAAAGTATTCTTACCCCGAGGTTTGACATTCCTATCTCATACGTATCGGGAAAGCAGAAGGCAAAGCTTGCCTTTACGGAATCCTTGTCTTTTATTATCTGACCGTATTCTCCGCCCGAGTATCTTCCGGGCTTTGATACCGATTTCAGTATACTTGAATAGCGGTCGTCGGTTGCTATCTTCATTTCAGCGTAGGTTCCTTTCTGGAATTTTCGGGAAAGGGATCACCGTGTTATCGCGTGATCCGTTATAGTCGATTTTGTAAGCACGAATGCGGGGAGTACCATAAGAGCGTTGTATATCGCTATTACGTACGGTGAGATCCCACCAAAGCCGAATATCGTTATCAGCAACGATACCAGCACAGACAGGCAGGACGTGGCTACGGTAGACGCAAATACCGCACGCTCAGCCTTCTTTACAGCCTTGCATATTCTGTTGACCGTAAAGAGGATTGCCGGGGCGTCTACGGATACCGCGAGCGTTGAATAGGCTCTTCTGCCCGCGCCTCCGCCGTCGTTCTTGACCAGCTCAAACATATCGTCCGATAGGCCGAGCTTCGAGCGTATAAGTGCCTCGGTCACGCAAAAGTCCGAGGAAAGTATGCGAAGCTTTACGTTGCTTGCGGATGCGTTTTGTGCTATATGTAAGAATTCGGTGCTCGGTGTGTAGGATATACTGAAATAGGATATGAGCGCACCGTTGCTTGCTATATATATCGGAATAGCTTGTCCGTCGTTTGTCCTCGGGATATCTGCGGGCGGTATCTCCACTCCGCATTCCTCCATATATTCGAAGCGACCTATTTGTATTATGTTGCTCTTGTCTATCACCGCCGTAAATCCGGATTCGCAGGATTCCGTTACAACGTAGTCGCTTGAAAGCTCTATGCTGTCCGCGTTCGACATGAACAGCGAGGAGAACGCGGTGTTGCAGTCGCGAAGAGCGGATGCGGTGTAGTATATCATGTCAAAGAGATTGGAATCGTTGAAAAGCTCCATGTTGAGAGCGGTGACCGCGTCGTTAGTGAAAATATCGCGCTCGTTTACCGTGATGCAATCGCATTTTGCGAGAGGATCGACCGATGATCTTCCCACTACCGATGCACCCGCATTGCTCAATACCGTGCTCGATGCAGAGAAGAACGGGTAATAGTTCATAAGCATCGACGATGGGATTATTATGCATATGCAGGTGGATGCTGTCGCAAACGCACTTGCCGTGTCATTCGTAATGAAGAAGGTGAAAAGTCCAGCGATAACCGAAAATACCGATCCGGGAATGAGCAGAAGGTTCATTATTCTCGGGTCTGTGTAGCGCCTGCTCGTGCGCTCGTAGAAATCGCTGTCGCGAACGTTCTTCTCAAGGAAAATGTTTCCGTCGTTCTCGGAGAGGTGGTATACGTCCTTGCAGTCGGTGACGTTTGCGTTGAGTCGGTCGAACGTGCTCTCCTGTACCTTCATTCGCATTGCGTCCGACAGTATCGGAAGAACAAGTGAAAGAATTGCGGGGAACCAGAAAAGCGATACGTTAAGCCCGGACGTCTTGTCGCAAAGAAAGGCTATAAGCACCTGCGCAACGGTAAGAAATACGAAAAGGATCGCGGGTGCCGAGTAAACGTTCGATCGCAGTACTATCGCCTTTAGAAGTCCCTTTATCAGCTCCTTTGCCGAAAATGCCGCCGCGATAAAGGCTATCTGCATTACTATAAAGGCATTCGCATTGAAGAATATCGAGGTGTTGAAGAACTGAACGTGCGAAGCCATAATAGAGCATACCAAGGGGTACAAAAACACCGTAAACGCCGCAAGGAGGGTAACCGCAAGGCGCAACCTCAGTGACTTGTTCTGCTTTTTAAAGCGTTCCTTGATGGTGGGTATCTCGCCTATGTCGGAGAATTCCTTTTTAAGACCGAACACCTGCTCGGTAAGTTTTTGCGGCTTTGCCAGCTTTTGTGCGGACGTGTCGTCCGAAAGATATCCGAGCGCAAGAAGAAGTTTCTCGTCCATATCCTCCTCACTCATCTTTTGTGCCGAATACTCCTCGGTGAGATCGTTGAGCTCACGAGATTGCCACCTTGTCACCTCGGTGCTTTCGGTGTTCTTCGGTGCTTCCTCCTGAGGCTTTTGAGAGGAGATGTCAACAAGAAATTCGGAATCGCTTAAAAGCCTTTCTACAAGGTTATCATATGAAGAATCGGGGATCTCTTTTTTTCTTTTTTGGAACATATAAGAGTGCTCCTTTCCGTTTGATCAATGTTATTTGCAGGCTGTTTTATTTGTGGAATTGGCGTGCTATCTCGCTCATGATTATAGCCGCCGCATTTGATACGTTCAATGAGTTTACCGTTCCGTATTGGGGTATGGATATGACAAAATCGCATTTTTCCTTTACCAAACGGGATATGCCGTTGCCCTCGCTTCCGAGCACGAGTGCCACGGGCGAATCGAATTTATGATCGTGGTACGGCTGTCCGTCCATATCGGCTGCGTATATCCAAAGGCCTTCTTCTTTAAGACGGTCTATAGCGGCGCTGATGTTTACCTCCTTGGCAACTCTCATGCTCTCAAGAGCACCTGCGCTCGCCTTTGATACGGTGGACGTAAGTCCGGCCGAGCGTCTCTTCGGTATTATTACTCCATGCGCGCCGAGACAGTCGGCACTTCTTATTATCGCTCCGAGATTGTGTGGATCGTTTATCTCGTCCGCTATTATTACAAACGGCTTTTCTCCTCTTTCTCTTGCGTAAGAGAGGATGTCGGAGATCTCGCAGTATTCCTTCTCTGCGGCAACCGCTATTATACCCTGATGTGTAACTCCGGGAGCAATGAGGTCAAGCTTCTGCTTTTCCACCTCGGTAACGACGATACCGCGTTCTCTTGCCGCAGCAACAAGCGGTATTATCGAGCCCTCGCGCTCCCCCTTCTGTACGTATATCTTGTCTATATCTCTTCCGGACTTTAAAAGCTCGCGTACCGAATTTCTTCCCGCGACTACGTTGTCGGATATCTCGATCGCTTCTTCCGCACGCGGAGCGAAGGAGCCCTGTCTTTGCGGACGACCTGTATCCCTTCTGTCCTTTTGCTTCTGGAAGCTTCCCTTGTTTCCTCTCATATTTACTCCTCATATTCGGTCGGATACCGTTTTGTGACACAATAAATCATCTTATTATACCATAAAAGAACGCTTTTGTACATAGATTTTTGAAAAGTTTTTCGTTTTGTTCCGATAAAAAAGATAAAATCACCGAAAAGATTGTGATATAGTGCATTGACAAAAGGGACGCACCGTAGTATAATTATATGCGAAATAATAAAGTCCACAGGAGCAAACGATGACAAAACTGTATTTTATCCGCCACGGCGAAAGCACCGCAAACGCACTTAACGTGTTTGCCGGCACATCCGATTTTCCGCTTTCCGAAACCGGACATGCTCAGGCAAAGCTTACCGCAAAATATCTCGCGGATAAAGGAATAGACGTTATATATTCAAGTGATCTCAAGAGAGCATACCAGACGGCAGAGCCTACCGCGAAAATGTACGGTATAGATGTCATCAAGAGCGAGAAGCTTCGCGAATTTTGCGGCGGAAAATGGGAGATGCTTACCTACAAGGAGGTCGGAGAAAGATTTCCCGAGGAGCTGAACGTCTTTACAAACGATATAGGAAGCGCGACCTTTTCGGGGGGCGAGTCGGTAGCCGATTCGCAGATCAGAGTGAAAAATGCCGTCGATGAAATATGCAGATGCAACGACGGGAAAACGGTCGCGATATTCATCCACGCAGGAGTGCTCCGCGCATTGCTCTGCGATATGATGGGACTACCTCTTTCAGAGATGAAGAACATCAAATTCGTCGGAAACGCATCGGTCACGACTGCCTATTGCGAGAATGGAAAATACACCGTAACAGAAAGAGGATACCACGAGCACCTCGGGTCTCTCGGAACCTTCCTGCCGTGACGTATACTGTGCTGTGAGCAGAGCGCTTTGACTTGTATCGGGCGCCCTGCTTTCTTCTTTTCGTAGGACAAAAAATGCTATTTGCGGCCGAGATATTTGTGCTATTCTATTGACAAAGGAGGGCAAATGTGATATAATAATGTAACAAAAAATGAGGATTATGCTTTGATGAACAACCTTCTTACAGGTGACGATTTTTACAAACGCCTGAAAAACGACACGATATTAAAAAAAGCCTTTCTCTTCTTCGGAGACGAGGACTATATGAAGCTGAACACCAAGAGACTGCTTGAGCAGAAGGTCTGCCCGGACGAAGCGTTTAGAGAGATGAACCTTTTCTCCTTCGATCCGCTCGACTATTCTCCCGAGGCACTGACGGATGCCTTCAGCGCGGCTCCCGTCTTCTCCGACGATAAACTCGTAGTGCTCGGCGGAATGAATATAGACGCAATGCGGGAAAGCGAGTTTTCGGCACTTATAGAGGCGATAGAGGCGCTTGATCTGTACGACGGAAATGTGTTTCTTCTAAACGTGCCGAGCGGCCGTCTCACCTACACAGGTAAGGAAAGTCAGCTTAAGCGGTACAAGAAGCTCTGCGAGCTTTTGCTCCCCGTGAAATTTGATAAATATACTCCTTCAAGGCTTGTTCCGTGGTGCAGAAGGCACTTCCAGGCAGGCGGATACGACGTCGATCCCGAGCTTGTGAAAAGGATGATCGCGTATATCGGAGACGATATGTTTATCCTCTCAAGCGAGATCAAGAAGCTTTGCGCGTATGCCAAGGCGAACTGTCTTAACGGTATAACCTTCGCTGACGTTGAAAACGTCTGTGTCAGCTATGAGGACTTCGGCGCATTCGACCTTGCGAATGCTATCCTTGCGAGAAACGTTTCACATGCACTGAGAATACTCAGAAAGAAGAAGGAGCAAAGAGAGGAGCCCATCATCATTTTGTCATCTCTTGCTACGTCGGTCTACGATATGATAGCAGTGAAATCCATGCAGAGCGCAGGTATGTCTCAGGACGATATATGCGCCTTGCTTGCCAAAAAGGCATATCCCGTCAAGCTTTGCTCGGATGCCGTCAGAGGAGTCGATATGGCTTCGCTTGAGGCGCTTCTTGACAGAGTACTTGACGTAGACAAAAAGTTAAAAAGCGGTATCGGAGGATACAGCGGAATAGAGAAGCTTATATGCTCTATTTGAGGAGAAAATTATGAAAGAAATGCAGACAAAAGTTGAAAACGAAATTGAAGCGGCTACCGAGTTTACCGAGGATTATGCGGGCAAGATAATAACACCTCCCACGGTGTTCCTTGCAGGAGATACCTACCAGATCGTTTTTGAAACGGATATAACGGGTATAGCAAGAGTCCGCATCGGTGATATGCTCTATACCGATAACACGAACGGTGTCGTTCGCTCGGAGGACACCTTCCATAAGGTTACAATACCCTGCAATGTGCTTGACGACGCAGGCGAATACACCGTTGAGTTTGCTCATATAGCGGACAGAATACCCTACAGCCCGAAGAGCGGACAGTTCCTCTATGAGAAGAGAAAATTCTTTGCGCCCGGTAAGAAGGATAGCATAAAGGTTTATATGCTTGCCGACACCCATACGAGAGTTGAGGCTCCCACACGTACGGGAACCTATTTCGGCGACGATATAGACCTTCTCATCCTTGCGGGGGATATCGGAAATACAGCAAAGCACGTCGACGTTATCCGCACGATACACAGACTCGCGGAAAATATCGTTCACGGTGAGAAGCCGTGTATCTTCGTGCGCGGAAACCACGATACCAGAGGTAAGGTTGCCGAGATGCTTCCTTCCGTAGTCGGTAACGTTGCGGGCAATACCTTCTTTACCTTCAGAGCAGGCAATATTTGGGGCGTTGCGCTCGATTGCGGCGAGGATAAGGAGGATTCCCACTTTGAGTACGGAGACATCGCAGACTATGTACGGTTCAGACAGGCGCAGACCGAATTTCTCAAGAAGATAATTGCGGACAAAAAGAACGAGTATGAGGCAGAGGGTGTAAAGCATAAGATAGCCGTATGCCACATTCCCTTTACCACTCTTCGCCACGACTTCGTAGGCTCGGACGAGATATATAACGAGTGGACCGAGCTCCTTAACGAAATGAACATAGACCTTATGCTTACGGGTCACAGACACAGAATAATCTACTTTGACGCCGATGCACACATCCACGATGCAAAGACGGTAGCAAAATTCCCCGTGCTTGTCGGATCAAGAATGTCTGACGATCCCGAAAGCATGAGAGAAACCAATGATAACGAATTTACAGGAAGCGCTCTTGAATTCTTCAATACGAAGGAGATAAACCTCAAATTTACCAATTCGGTTCGCGAGGTTATCAGAGAAGTAAAGGTTAAATGAACCAAAAACGAACATTTATACTGATCATTTCGCTTTCGCTCGTTGCCATACTGATGCTTGGTATCGTTATTGTGGGACTTGACGAAGAATCGGACGTAACGTATGACGAAACTACGGTTGAGACCACCACGCCCGCTCCTACGACAAGCGCACAGCAAACGACTCCGAAAGAGACGACTACTGTCCCCGAAACAGAGCCGCCTCTTCCTTACGAGGGGGAATCGTTTCTGATATTCGGTGAGAAGGCTCCGAGTCTTTACCTCGGTGATCTGTCGTCAAGCGAGGAAGGAGACGTCTTCTCAAAGATATCCTACGAGCGAAACCTGCTTATGAAGGAGCAGTACGGCGTTACCGTGTCTTTCGTGTACTCGGACGATGTGTACGAGGACTATATGGCAAGCATAAAGGGCGGTGCGACCGTTCCCTTTGACCTTATAAACGCAGAGCTTCTCAAGGATGGTTCTCGCTTTATTATGCGAGGCGTTCTTGAAAACGCTCTCACGACCGGAATAGATCTTGAGGCGGATTTCTTTGACAAGGATTTTAACGATTACTTTACCGTCAACGGAAACCTTCAGTTTTTCCTCGGAGATGCAAATCCGTCTCGCTATTTTGCCGAAAATGTCATTTTCGTTTCTCTTGAGTCGGAGATGGCAGAGAGACTGTATCTGCTTGCCTATTCGGATGAGCAGACGTATACGCTTGAAAGCCTTCTCACCTTGCTTTCCGAGGGTGGAGCAAGTCTCAGTCTTGACGAGAGTACACTTCATTCGCTTATGTCTCAGGTGCCCTTGTTCGGCTTCGTAAATCGGAATGCATTCGTAAACAGGGATGCGTACGTCGATATGTACGATAAGATCACATCCTTCGACTCAGCCGTCGGTTACGGCTCTGCATACGTTGAAAACAAGGACGTCTACATAGATTGCTTCGGTCTCGGACGAGAAGGCTATTTCTGCATTCCGCTTCCGGACGTTTCCTCCGAATACTCTGAAAGAGGAACGATAAGTGCAGAAAAGTTGTATGCGTTCGCGCTTCCCTTGAACCTTGAAAACAGGGAACAGACGTGCGAGCTTACTGAGATATTCTGCCGTCTGTCCGACGGTATGTACGACGAGGCGATAATGATGATCGCCGGCGGCCGGTCACCTATGAAGAAAAGCACGACCTACAGTTTTTACGACCTGCTCGGATGGGGAGACTTCTCATCCCATGCATATTCCGCATTTGTCGGAAAGAAAAACGCAAGCACACTCAAAAATACGCTTGAGGCTCCTGCAAAGGTGTCGCTTCAGGCACTCAAAATACTCTTTGAAAGATACGAATAGCTTTTGTAAAGGGAAAATGTATGAATAGAGAAAAAATCGGAGTAAGAACGTCTATTGTGGGTATCGTGGTAAACGTACTTCTCTTTGCGGCGAAGCTTACCGTCGGTCTTCTTTGCGGAGTCCTTTCTCTCGTCGCAGACGCGTCGAATAACCTGTCGGATGCAGGCTCGTCCCTTATCTCTATGATAAGCTTCAAAATATCCGAAAAGCCCGCAGACAGAGATCACCCGTTCGGACATGCGCGTATAGAATACGTTGCATCGATGGTAGTTTCCTTCATCGTTATGATGATCGGTTTCTCGCTCTTCGGCGAATCTGTAAAAAAGATGCTTGAACCATCCGACCCTACCGTGGATATAATTTCGGTAGCAGTGCTTGCCGTTATGCTTGTGGCAAAGCTCGGACTCGGCGTATACTATCGCGGAGTCGGCGAAAAAATAAAATCCGAGGTGATAAAAGCGGCCGCGACTGACTCCTTCTCGGATTGCATTGCTACGTCCGCTATCCTCGTTTCCATGATAGTCTTCCTTATCTGGAACGTTAACTGCGACGCATATATAGGAGCGGCGGTGTCCGTCCTCATAATCATAGCAGGACTTAAGATACTGAACGAGACGAAGAACTTCATTCTCGGCACTCCTCCTGACGAAGCCCTTGTGAACGAGATATACCGTATTATAGGTGAATATCCCGAAGTTGTCGGCATACACGATATGCTTATACACTCCTACGGTCAGGGCAGATACTTTGCCTCGCTTCACGCTGAGGTCGACGGCACGTCCGATATCTTCTATACTCACGACGTTATGGACAACATAGAAAAGCGCCTTATGAACGATCTTGCGGTGTGCTGTACAATACATATGGACCCGATAACTACGGACGACGAGGTTACCAACGACCTTCGCGAAAAGGTTTCCAAATTGGTAAAGACGATAGACGAAGGAATGAGTATCCACGATTTCAGATGCGTGTACGGAGTTACTCACTCCAATCTCATTTTTGATATAGCGGTACCGTTTGAGGTCACTATGAAGAACGAGGAAATAAAGAAAAAGGTATCCGATCTTATCTCGATAATTGATTCCACGTATTTCGCCGTTATCAGCGTAGACAGAATGTGAATTACCGAAAGGAGAGAATAAATGCCCCCCTTTTATGAAAACAAGAAAAAGGATTACAGCTATCG
This sequence comes from Eubacteriales bacterium, assembly GCA_045535215.1. Taxonomy (GTDB): domain Bacteria; phylum Bacillota; class Clostridia; order Oscillospirales; family CAG-272; genus SIG640. Next base: position 11,234 of record JAZSLE010000026.1, on the reverse strand, counting down.
CACCGAGGCGCATTATAATACGCCGCTCAGATGTAACGCCCATATGCACAGGCACGCCGAATTCGTATATATGCGTGACGGAAAAAGCATAGCTTATGCGGACTCCGAGGTGTGTGAAATAGGACGCGACGATTTCTTCATCGCATTTCCGAATCAGGTCCACCGCTTCGATACGGTAGAATCCGAGCAATACGACCTGTTTATAGTAAACCCCGAAATGATTCCGGAGTTTTCCTCCTTCTTTGACGACCTCGTCCCGAAGAGCAACGTTATACACAATGTCTCGGAAAACAAGCAGCTGATCAATGCTATCCGCGAGCTTGCCGAAACGTTCAGTAGCGGTGAATGTGAACTTAAGGAGACTATAATAAAGGGCAGGCTTCTCGTTCTGTTCGGAATCCTCTTTACGGTGATGGACGTTGTACCCTATAAGAAGGGCGATGGAAACACGCTCCGCGTTATAGTAAATTATTGCTCAAACCACTTTACCGAAAACCTTTCGCTTTCCACTCTTGAGGAGGACCTTCACATATCGAAGCACTATATATCCCACCTCTTCGGTGAAAAGCTTAATATCGGTTTCAACGATTACATAAACACGCTTCGCGTGGTATATGCCGCGAGACTGCTCCGCAGTACGGGCGAATCCATCATAACCATAAGCGAAAGCGCGGGCTTCAACTCATTGCGTACCTTTAACCGCGCATTTAAGAAGCATATAGGCGTAAGCCCGAGAGAATACAGAGGTAACGAAACTCCCTCAAAGTTTATGGAAGTACACAGTCCTTCTCTTTGAGTGACGATAAAAACAGTAAAATATTTTTTGAAAGGGTCGGAAAATGGACTACTACAGAATTAAAATAGGCGAAGCAGAGAGAGATCTTCCTCTTTGCAGATTGAATGACGAGCTTAAAATAGCTGCATTCGTTGTAATAGGCGACGCACAGCTTACGGAAGAGTGCGCGAAGGAGCTTTTGAAGGTCGCTCCCGAGTACGACTATGTAATGACAGCCGAGGCGAAGGGAATACCAATAGCTCATGAAATGGCAAGGCTTACGGGAGCTGAAAAGTATATGGTGGCAAGAAAGAACCCTAAGCTCTATATGAAAGAGGTCTTTGAGGTGGACGTGCGCTCGATAACCACCGAAAAGGAGCAGAAGCTTTATCTTGATAAGGCAGAGGCTGACCTTATGAAAGGAAAAAGAGTCCTTATCGTAGACGATGTTATATCTACGGGAAAATCGCTTGAGGCACTCGAGAAGCTCGTAAATGCCGCAGGCGGAATAATATGCGGAAAAATAGCAGTCCTCGCAGAGGGCGACGCTCAGGGAAGAGAGGATATAATATACCTTCAGAAGCTTCCCATATTTGATAAAAACGGAACACCGTTAGAATGATAAGCCGGAGGAAAATATAATGGCAGAATTATACACAGTAAATGACAAAAGGACACATTATTGCGGCACCCTTACCGCAGAAAACGTGGGCAAGCGTGTGTGCGTGTGCGGATGGGTCCAGAGACAGAGAGACCTCGGCGCACTCATATTCATAGACCTTCGTGACAGAACGGGAATCGTACAGCTTGCTTTTGACGATAAGACGGATAAGGATATCTTCGCAAAGGCATTCACTACAAGAAGCGAGTACGTCGTAGTCGCAAAGGGAACTGTCCGCAGAAGAGGCGAGGGCGCAGTTAACAATAATATGCCCACAGGCGAGGTGGAGATAGCTGTAGACGAGTATAAGGTGCTCTCCGCGGCTCATACTCCTCCAATAGAGATAAACGACAACGTAAATACTAAGGAGGAGACCGCACTCAAGTTCAGATATCTTGACCTCCGCCGTCCCTCCCTTCAGAACAACATAAGAGTACGCCACGAGATAGCGCGCGTGGCAAGAGAGTACTTCTACGAGAACGGCTTCTATGAGATAGAGACTCCTATGATGATAAAGGCTACTCCCGAGGGCGCAAGAGACTACCTCGTTCCCTCGAGAATACATCACGGAAAGTTCTACGCTCTTCCTCAGTCTCCGCAGATCTATAAGCAGCTCCTTATGATAGCAGGCTACGACAGATATATCCAGATAGCACGCTGCTTCAGGGATGAGGACCTTCGCGCGGACAGACAGCCCGAGTTCACACAGATCGACCTTGAGATGTCCTTCGTTACACAGGAGGATATAATGCAGATGATCGAGGGCTTCATGATGACTCTCTTCGATAAGATCCTCGGAGTGTCTCTTCCCATGCCCATAAAGCGTCTTACCTATACCGATGCAATGAATCGCTTCGGCTCTGATAAGCCGGATACAAGATTCGGTATGGAGATAACCGATATTTCCGATATCGTTAAGGATTCCGACTTCTCGGTATTCTCCGGTGCGATCGCAAACGGCGGCACCGTAAGGGGAATAGTAGCAAAGAATGCCGCAAAAGCTCTTACAAGAAAAGAAATAGATAAGCTTACCGAAATGGTAAGAGGTATCGGTGCAAAGGGACTTGCATACATAAGATTTGTTGACGATGCTCCCAACTGCTCCTTCGCAAAGTTTATGAAGGAGGGCGAGCTTGAGGCTATAATGGACAAGCTTGATTGCCGTAAGGGTGACGTAGCCCTCATCGTTGCCGACAAGACAAGCGTTGCACTTCCCGTGCTCGGCGCACTCAGACTTAAAGTCGCAAAGCAGCTTGATATCATTCCCGACGGCTTCGACTTCCTCTGGATAACCGAGTTCCCCTTCTTCGAGTGGAACGAGGAAACACAGTCCTGGGATGCAATGCACCACCCCTTCACAATGCCTCTTGACGAGTGCCTCGAGTATCTTGATACCGATCCCGGCAGAGTTCGTGCAAAGGCATACGACCTCGTACTCAACGGCGTTGAAATGCTCTCCGGATCTATCCGTATAACCGACTATGAGCTTCAGGAAAGAATGTTTGACGCTCTCGGCCTTACCAAGGAGGAAATAGATCAGAAGTTCGGCTTCCTTGTTGATGCGTATAAGTACGGAGCACCTCCTCACGGTGGCGCAGGAATAGGTCTTGATCGACTCGCAATGGTAATGTGCGGTGCGGATTCTCTCCGTGACGTAGTTGCATTCCCGAAGGTACAGAACGCGAGCGAGCTTATGTCTCAGTGTCCCTCTTATCCTGATGCAAAGGCACTTGAGGAGCTTTCAATAGCAGTAGTTAAAAAGGATAACGAATAAGGAGTATGGAAGAGAAGCGCTTCAAAAAGAATGACAGCGGCTTCATCTGCGCCCATTGCGGACGGGAGGTAAAGCCCCTCGGCTATTCCTCCCGCAACCATTGCCCGTTTTGCTTGTGGTCTCTCCACGTTGATGTGAATCCCGGAGACAGAGCAAACGAGTGCGGCGCACCCATGGAGCCTATACGCGTTGAGCTTGACTCAAAGAAGGGCTATATGATAGTTCACAGATGCACACGCTGCGGCGAGATCAAAAGAAACCGCGCCGCCACCGATGCACCTGTTCAGCCGGATAACCTTTCCCTCGTCATAAAGCTCACCGCGGGAATTCACTGAACGGAAATTATGTATTAAGGAGAATGCTATGAAGATAACGTTTATAGGAACGAGCCACGGCGTACCCGAGAAGGGAAGAGCGTGCAGCTGTACTATGATAGAGATAAACGACGCTATCTACCTTGTCGATGCCGGAGGACCCGTTATCGATTGGTTCAAAAACAACGATAAGGACGTAAATAAGATAAAGGCGATATTTACCACTCATGCACACGGCGACCACGTAAACGGTCTTATACCGATAGTGGACCTTGTGAATTGGTATTATAAAAATGCAAGCTTCGATATATACGTCACCGAGCAGCCGATAGCGGACGCTATCTGCGGATACACGTCTCTCGTTGAGGGCGCACCGATATGCTCGGACAGATTGAGATTCAAAACGGTGGATAAGGATTTTGTTTACGACGACGGCAATATTCGCGTTACCCTTATTCCAACAAAGCATATGGAAAAAGAGGGCAGACCGACCTACGCTATTCTTATTTCTGCCGAGGGAAAGAAGATCGTTCTTTCGGGAGACCTTTCGTATAAGCTTGAAAAGAAAGACCTTCCCGCGATCGTCTCCGAAAGCGAGACCGACCTTTTCGTCTGCGAGATGGCACATTTCGGCGTAGAGCACGTTCTTCCGTATCTTGATACCTGCCTCTCGAAAAAAGTCTGCTTTACTCACGTGTTCCCACACAGCAAGCTTGACGAGATACGCGCACTTGATGGAAAATATGCATTCCCCGTGATCACACCGTCGGACGGAGACGAAATAATGATCTGACGTCACCGTAAGATACAACGAAACAACGTAAGAGGTATACCATGTCTGACAAAATACAAATGAAAACTCCGCTCGTCGAAATGGACGGAGACGAAATGACAAGAATAATATGGAAGCAAGTAAAGGACGAGCTCATCCTCCCCTTCGTCGATCTTAAGACCGAGTACTATGACCTCGGACTCCCCGAGAGAGAGCGCACAAAGGATAAGGTGACGCACGATTCTGCAGAGGCTACAAAAAAATACGGCGTAGCGGTAAAATGCGCTACGATAACACCAAATAAGCAAAGAGTTGAGGAATACGGACTCTCCGAAATGTGGAAGAGCCCCAACGCAACGATAAGATCCGCCCTCGACGGTACCGTCTTCAGAGCACCTATACTTCTTGACAGCATAAAGCCGGTCGTAAGAAACTGGAAGGAGTCCATTACAATCGCAAGACACGCATACGGCGACGTCTATAAGGCTACCGAGTACCGTGTTGAAAAGACCGGAAAGGCCGAACTTGTGTTCTCCGACGAAAACGGAGAGCTCTTCCGTGAAACAATATACGATTTTGAATGCCCGGGTGTTCTTCAGGGACAGTACAATAAGGACTCGTCCATAGTTTCATTTGCGCACGCATGCTTCAAGTATGCGCTCTCCACAAAGCAGGACCTTTGGTTCTCAACAAAGGATACAATATCCAAGCAGTACGACCAGACCTTCAAGCTCATCTTCGAGAAGATATACGAGGAGGAGTATAAGGAAAGCTTTGAAAAGCAGGGCATAGAGTACTTCTATACTCTTATAGACGACGCAGTTGCCCGTGTTATCCGCAGTAAGGGCGGCTTCATTTGGGCGTGCAAGAACTACGACGGTGACGTTATGAGCGATATGGTGTCCACCGCGTTCGGATCACTCGCAATGATGACGAGCGTGCTCGTTTCTCCCGATGGAAAGTATGCGTATGAGGCGGCACACGGAACCGTTACCCGTCATTACTACAGATACCTCAAGGGTGAGCAGACCTCCACAAACCCCATCGCAACCATTTACGCATGGACCGGAGCGCTCCGTAAGAGAGGAGAACTTGACGGAATAGACGAGCTCTGCGCATTCGCTGACAGACTCGAGGGCGCGTGCATAAAGACGCTTGACAGCGGAATAATGACGAAGGACCTTTGCGGACTCGTTGACGATGGCGTGAACGTTACCGCGGTCAATACCACCGAGTTTATCGCCGCTATCCGCAGTAATATGTAATAATAAAAAGCATCCGGGAATTCCTCGGGTGCTTTTTTGAATATAAACGTACAATTTCGAATAAGTACTTGAAAAGAGAAGATAAAAGTGGTATAATGTACGTGTATCCGCGGAGTTTGTGCGGATAACCCCTAAAACACCCGAAAGGTTAACGGTATTATGTCTGTCTCAACATTAAAGCCAACAAGAGATATGACCAAGGGAAGCATCCTTCCACAGCTTTTCTTCTTTGCATTGCCCATAATAGCAACGAACGTGCTCCAGCTGCTGTTCAATACGGCAGATACTATCGTTGTCGGAAGATGGGGAGGATCAACACCGGAGGATTGTGAGTTGGCGCTTGCCGCGGTAGGCTCCTGCGGCTCGCTTATCAATCTTCTTATAAGCCTGTTTACAGGACTCTCGGTAGGCGCAGGCGTGTGCGTCGCACACCACGTCGGAGCAAGAGAGTACGATAAGATCGAAAAAACGGTCCACACCGCCGCACTTACCGCTATCGTGTGCGGACTTGTCTCTGCCGCGATAGGTATCATGTTCGCAAATCCAATGCTTGTGCTGATGGGCACCGAGAAAAACGTAATAGACCAAGCGACCGCTTATATGCAGGCATACTTCTGCGGCATCCCCGCAAATATGCTCTACCTCTATTGTGCCGCAATGCTTCGTTCTACGGGCGACAGTACAAGACCGCTTATCTTTCTCTCTACCGCAGGCGTAGTAAACGTTGTGCTTAACCTTATTACAGTGCTCGGCTTAGGACTCGGAGCAATAGGCGTCGGTATCGCTACGGCGGCATCACATTGGGTGTCCTGCATACTCATAATCGCATATATGTGTAAAAACGCGGGACCTTGCCACTTCGAATTTAAAAAGCTTGCAATAGACCGCGCCCAGCTCCTTAAAATACTCAAGATTGGTGTACCCGCAGGTATATCGTCGTCCGTATTCTCAATATCGAACGTTATCATTCAGTCCGCGATCAATTCCTTTGAGGATACCGCTATCATTTCCGGAAATATGATAGGAACGAACGTATGTCAGTATACGATGCAGACCGTCGGAGCGGTAAGCCAGTCCGCTCTTACATTCGTCGGACAAAACGTCGGCGCAAAGTATCCCGACAGAATAAAGCGCGGAGTCGTATGGTGCTCGGTGATAATTTTCGCTATAGGCCTTGCGGTCAGTACGCTAATATTCATCTTTAGCGACTTTCTGCTCGGACTATACGCACCCGAAAATCCGATGGTCGTTGAGTACGGTAAGATGCGTATACTGTACGTAGGCATGTTTTACTGCCTGTGCGGCCTCGTGGATTGCGGTGCATGCTCGTTGCGAGGACTCGGCCGCTCGACCGCATCTATGGTCATATCGCTTATAGGCGTTTGCGGATTGCGTGTCGTATGGATATATACCGCGTTTGCTCACTTCAGAACGCTTCAGATACTCTACTTCTCGTATCCGTTTACATGGATAGTAACGTCTATAGCACAGTACGCGTTCTTCGCGTACGAGCTTAGGAAATTCAGAAAAAATGTGGAACAGGAAAAGCTCTCCGAGATAGAAGAGGCCGCCTGAAATAAATATCGGTGTATCTGCGCAGCTTAGCAGATACACCGATTTTTTATGTAGATGAAAATACCGTCAGACCGATCAAGGAAACATAAACAGCACGGATCCGACAGCGTTGAGCACAAGGCTTACCGCCGTGTAACGGTCGATCTTTTCTTTGAAGAACCACTTGGCGAAGAATGCCGTTAAAATGATCACAACGCCGCTTATTATCGGGAACTGTACCGATGACGGAGTGCCTGCGGCAAGGCTCTCCTGAGAGAAAATATTGGCAACTCCGTTGGCTGCCGCATATCCGAAGCCCGCACCGAGAAGCATGAAAAACACCTTGGGTGTAGTAGGCGTTTCCTTGCCGACGTCCCATAACGTGGCGCGGAAAGCATTGCGTTCTCCCTTGACGAAACGGTAGAGCGCGTATCCGATAAGCACGAGCAACGTCAATGCAAATTGGAAGAACGTCCACAGCATGGTAAATCCACCGGACGAGATCTTGTCGGGATGGAGCGAATGGCTTGTTGTTATGATACAGGTCGTACCGTTAAGAGTGAAGAGAATAAGACCTAACAAATGGAACAGTATCGCCTTTCCGCGTCCTTGTGACTCGGGCTGTTTGTTTCCCGTCTCCTTCAAAAGATTCGGTACGATAGCCGCAACGAGAAGAATGACCGCCGCTATCTTCAAAGGCGAGCATGCCTCATTCAGCACCAGAACTCCGTATACAAACGGAATTACCGTACCTCCTACAAGAAGGTAGAGCGCAACTACCGCGAGATTTCCGAGTCGCATAGCGGGAATGTTGCATAAGCTCATTGCTAACACGCAAAGCGCGAGCGCTATCGCAAGAGGAATGACCGAGGGATTAAACTCTATACGGCATCCGTTCAGGAAAAACATGATCAACGCCGCGCAAAGTGCCGATACGCATCCGTTCCAAAGACCAACGTGCGTAGCGGATGACGCACCTCGTGAAAAGCTTTTTGTGAATATGAACTGCACGGAAAAGAGCGTGCAGGCAAGGGCAAGAAATAAATAGTTCATTATGACCTCACGTGAGACGAATTTTTAAAATATGACATGGTAAGCGGATCAGACCCGTTGTGCATTCTCAGTCTCAGACCCCCGTCGGCAGTTTGCCTCCTCGGCAAGAAGCATAAGCTCTCGCTCATATGCTATTTCGCCGGTAAATAAATAGCTTTTTGCCTGCTTTTCAAACGTGTCGCGAAGCGCGTCCGCCTTCGTGCGATCTCTGTCTGAAAGGATAGCGTAAGCATATTCCGTCCTGATGACCGAAGGGAATTTGCGCATAGCCTTCATAAAGGCCTTCTGGTCCTTCGTGAGCATCCCGTTCAATACGTCCGGACGGTTTTTCGTAATAAGCTCTATGTATATTCTGTCGCACGTCATAAGAGAGCGGTGAATGCCAACTATACCGCTGTCAACAGACATGATATGCTCCATCAGCTCGTCCGCTTCCTTAAATTTGTGCTCATCCATCAGTCGCCCGCAAGCAAACACCGCAAGCGCCGCGATCATGCTATTTTTCATTTTTTCTTCCTCAGGCACCTCAAACCATTCCTTCGGCATATCCTTTGTTCTTATGCCGTTGGTCTCCTGCTCGTTTACCTTCAGTTGAAGATAAAATGCCCTCGAAGCCTCGGGATCCTTTGAAAGCGCAATGGCGTTGTATCCGTCGTTGTCTACCGTGCTTGTGTGTATCGGTATTCCGTTTGAAAGCGCACTGACAATTCCTATGACGGCAAAGATAAGAAGGAACGTTGATAAAAGCGAAATAAAAGCAAGCGGAAAATAAAGAATTATCGCGATTACACTTGCAATAAGATTGATAATTACTCCGCCGAGATTGTACATCAGAACGGGTATTTTTCCGTCCTTTGGCTCGGGCGGTACCATAAGGCACTGTCCCGCAGTACCCGCAATGCTCATTCGCTTAATACAAAGCTTCCCGTTCTGCTTTATCAGCGTGAAGCTGAATATGCGGAACGAGCAAAAGCCGTATCCCGAAGCGATCCCGAATATAAGATGTCCCGCCTCGTGTATTATCGTATGCAATATAAACGAAACGTATAGCGCCGCAAAGACAAATATAAGCTGTATCGGTCCAATTTCATCATGAGATGAGAGCCACATCCCGAACGTTCCTCCAAGCACTACGCTTATAAGGATCAATACCAATAACGGTAAAAAATCCTTGAACGACCTCTTATTTTTTTCTTTCATCGTGTCCCCCGTACCTTTAATAATAGGTGAGAATATTATATCACCCAAACCGACAAAAGTCAATAGATAATGCAAAAAAGCTCCCTCGGGAAACCCCGAAGGAGCTTTTTCATCTTGGCGATATCAATACATTCCGCCCATTCCGCCACCCTGTGCGGGAGCAGCGGGAGTCTCTTCCTTCTGATCTGCGACAACTGCCTCGGTTGTGAGGATAGTTCCTGCAACGGATGCAGCGTTGAGAAGTGCAGAGCGAGTAACCTTTGTCGGGTCAACTATACCGCACTTGATCATATCGCAGTACTCTTCCTTGTAAGCATCGAATCCCCAGCCCTTCTTGGGAGAGGACATGATCTTGTCAACGATTACAGCACCGTCAAGACCTGCGTTTGCAGCAATCTGGCGAACGGGCTCTTCAAGAGCCTTGAGAACGATCTTGACACCTGTCTTTTCGTCGCCCTCGGTTACCTTGAGAAGCTTCTTGACCTCTCTGATAACGTTAAGGTAAGCGGTTCCGCCACCTGCAACGATGCCTTCCTCAACTGCAGCGCGTGTAGCGTTGAGAGCATCCTCAATGCGGAGCTTCTTTTCCTTCATTTCGGTTTCTGTAGCGGCACCGACCTTGATAACCGCAACGCCGCCGGAAAGCTTTGCGAGTCTCTCCTGAAGCTTTTCCTTGTCGAATTCGCTTGTGGTTGTCTCGATAGAAGCCTTGATTTGACCGATTCTTGCCTTGATCTCGTCCTTGTCACCTGCACCGTCAACGATGATAGTGATCTCCTTAGTTACCTTTACCTGTCTTGCGCGTCCGAGCATATCAACGGTAGCGTCCTTAAGCTCTATGCCGAGCTCGCTTGTAACTACCTCACCGCCTGTAAGAACGGCAATGTCTCTGAGCATTTCCTTGCGGCGGTCACCGAATCCGGGAGCCTTAACGGCAACGCAAACGAAGGTTCCTCTGAGCTTGTTGAGAACGAGGGTTGTGAGAGCCTCGCCTTCAACGTCTTCAGCAATTATGAGAAGCTTTCTGCCTGCCTGGATGACCTGCTCGAGAAGGGGAAGTATCTCCTGGATATTGGAGATCTTCTTATCCGTTATGAGAAGGAGCGGATCGTCAAGGATCGCTTCCATCTTGTCCATATCCGTAGCCATATAGGGAGAGAGGTAGCCTCTGTCAAACTGCATACCTTCAACGACCTCGCTGTAGGTGTCTGCGCTCTTGGACTCTTCAACAGTGATAACACCGTCGCTGGTTACCTTTTCCATAGCATCTGCGATAAGCTCACCGATAACCTCGTCGCCTGCGGAGATAGTACCTACGCGTGCGATGTCATCGGATCCGTTTACCTTCTGAGAGTTGAGCTTGAGGTTTTCTACCGCAACGTCAACTGCCTTCTTTATACCCTTGCGGAGAACCATCGGATTTGCACCCGCGGTAACGTTCTTCATACCTTCTCTTACAAGCGCCTGAGCGAGAAGAGTAGCGGTTGTAGTACCGTCACCTGCCGCATCGTTTGTTCTGGTCGCAACCTCCTTGAGAAGCTGTGCGCCCATGTTTTCAGCCTCGTTTTCAAGCTCGATCTCCTTTGCGATGGTAACACCGTCGTTTGTTATAAGAGGAGCGCCGTACTTCTTGTCAAGAACAACATTTCTGCCCTTAGGGCCGAGAGTGATCTTAACAGTATCAGCCAATTTGTCGATTCCGGCCATAAGAGCGTTTCTCGCTTCTATGCCGTAAAGAATATCTTTTGCCATAATGAATAGATCCTTTCCTAGATAAATCTTAAATAATTACGAAACTTGTTATTCAACGATAGCGAGAATATCGGATACCTTAACTATGGTGTATTCCTCGCCGTCTATCTTAAC
>JAZSLE010000057.1:0-3052 GCA_045535215.1 Eubacteriales bacterium | reverse complement strand
GTACTCACTCGATGACGTTGACGGAGACGCAAGCGAGCTTGCAAAAAAGATAGTCTCCGCAGTCGCACTCGATCCCGATTTCAAGGCGCCTACCATTTCTGTGCCATATATCGAGGACGAGCCTATGGTCAAGTCGTTTTTACGTGAATCGGATATAGACAAGTATACGGACGCAGAGCTTCTCGGCTTCTGTGAGAAAATGAGAGACGAGGCGCTCTCGCTTGACGAGAGAGTACTTAATTTCCGGGTGGGAATATCGCATTTTACCGTTTCAAAGCTTTTTATAACGGCAAACAGAGAGCTTGACCAGACCTATTCGTGGGTTAACGTCAATGCATTTATCGTGCTTCGCGACGGTAAAAAGATGGTACAGACTTACGACGGCGCATATTCGCATCTTCTGTCTGAGGCTCTTGAAAACTTCAAGGCTGTTGTAAAGCCTCTCGTTGAGAAGGCCGGCAAGCTTGTAAACGCAAAGCCGATAGAGCCGGGCGTATACGACGTTATAACCGATCCCACGATAAGCGGTCTTATTGCACACGAGGCTTTTGGTCACGGAGTTGAAATGGATCAGTTCGTAAAGGACAGAGCACTTGCAAAGCAGTACGTCGGACAGTACGTGGCGTCTCCCATATGTAATATGCGCGACGGAGCGGCATCCGCGCTTTCAACCGCATCCTATTTCTTTGACGATGACGGCGTGCTTGCACACGATACGCAGATAATCAAGGACGGTATCCTTGTTGCGGGAATATCCGACCTTGCTTCAGCGGCACAGCTTGGTACCGAGGCGACGGGGAACGGCAGACGCGAGTCCTATCTTAAGAAGGCATATTCGCGTATGACCAACACCTTCTTCGATCCGGGTAAGGATAAGCTTGAGGATATGATAGCGTCTATCGATCACGGATATATGCTCTTCCAAACTAACAACGGAATGGAGGACCCGAAGAACTGGCAGATACAGTGTACCGCGGAATACGGCATAGAGATAAAGGACGGAAAGCTTACCGACAATTACGTATCTCCCGTAGTTATGAGTGGATACGTTCCCGATCTTCTGAAGTCGATATCCATGGTTTCGGATGACTTCAAGGTAATAGGAAGCGGCGGATGCGGTAAGGGCTACAAGGAATGGGTGCGAGTATCGGACGGCGGTCCCGCATTGAAGGTGAAGGTGAAGTTGGCATGAAGACGGATATAGAAAAGCTTTTAAAGGAAAATAAGGATCTCAGTGCTTACAGAATAATAGAAGAGAGAATAGAATCCTACCAGCTCTTCTTCGTTCATGAGAAGCTTGAGACGGTAAGAAGCACGGATTCTGTCGGCACAGACGTTACCGTTTACGTTGACCACGACGGAAATCGCGGTGACGCGAGCTTCAAGCTTTATGCCTCAACGAGTGAGGACGAGGCGAGAGGAAAGATAAAGAATGCGGTTCAGAAGGCACTCCGGATAGACAATCAGGCTTACGTTCTTCCCGCAAACGAGACACTTGACGGCTTTATACCCTCGAATTTCTCACAGTATGAGCCGAGAAAGCTTGCAAGACTTATCGCGGAAGCGGTGTTTTCGGCAGATACCTGCGGAAACGGATCTATAAATGCTCTTGAGGTGTTTGTTGACAAAATAACGTTATCTGTAAAAAACAGTGACGGTATAGACAAGAAGGAGGTCAAATACAGCGCAATGGTCGAGGCCATCCCCACGTGGACGGACGGAGAGTCGGTTGAGCTTTACGAATGTCAACGCTTCAACCACTTTGATGCGGAGCGCATAAAGACGGATATAGAAGCAAAAATGCGAGAGGTAAGAGACAGAGGATATGCAACGCCTCCGAAGGAAAAGCTTTCTTGCAGTGTAGTGCTCGATGCCCACGAGCTTTCGAGACTGTTTTCAAATCTTGCGTACGAGCTTGATTATAGTGCGGTATATTCTCACTCTAATCTTTACTCGGTTGGTGATGAAATACAGACCAACGCTACCGGAGATAAGATAAGCATAACGATGCGCGGAGCGGTAGAGGGAAGTGTTTCATCAGCCTTGTTTGATTTTGACGGAGTTACCTTGTGTGACACCGAGATAGTCAAGGACGGTGTAGCGACTAACTACTTCGGACGTAACCGCTTTGCACAGTATCTCGATCGAAAGCCTACGGGAAACCTTTCCTGTATAGAGGTAAACACGGGAAGCCTGACTGACGAGATGCTCGCCGAGAAGCCGTATTTCCGCTGTGTTTCTCTTTCGGGACTTCAGGTCGATGCCTTTAACGATTACATTGGAGGTGAGGTAAGACTTGCTTATTACTGCGACGGAGACAAAACGGTTCCGGTTACGGGGATCTCCATATCGGGTAAGCTCAGCGAAGCGCTTTCAGGTGTGCTCCTTTCAAACGAAGCAGTATGTAAGGGCTCGTATAAGGGTCCGAAGCTCGCTTGTTTCAACGGAATAGAGATAGTATAATAAAAAAAGCCAAGGTCGATCGTTGGATCTGACCTTGGCTTTTTATGCGTAAATTATATGTTCTTATTTAACGTAGGACGTAAGCTCCTTTGCTGCCGCTATAAGATACTTAGCGAAAGCCTCGCGAGCGGACTGGGGAATGTTTCCTACGGAAAGCTCGTAATTGAAGAGACCGTCGTATCCCGCAAGTGCGAGTCCGTGCATTGCGTCCTTCCAATCAACGCTTCCTACAAACGGAGGAACGTGATCGTCGTCACCGCCTGTGTTATCGTTTACGTGAATGACCTTGAGTCGCTTTCCTACGTAAGCCAAAGCCTCGGACTGTTTAAGTCCGCTTATGTTTGCGTGACCGAAGTCCCAGCATACGTCGATTCCGAGCGCGTCTGCTACCTCGCAGAGCTCGTCGGGAGTCTGGCAATAGCGGTGTGAATGGCGCATACCGTGAATAACGCGCATATTTTCAATAGCGAGATTTACTCCCACCTTTGCCGCGTGCTCTGCGTAGGGAGCGAGGTGCTTCATAACGAGATCATACTGCTGCTTGCGGTCGAATTTTACCAACGGCATAGTTACTGCGTTGGGGTGGAGA
>JAZSLE010000198.1:0-2720 GCA_045535215.1 Eubacteriales bacterium | reverse complement strand
GCAGAGAGTTTATGAGCATACAATCTATCATGGCCGCCTCGTCCACGATTATAACGTCCTCTTCAAGAGGATTCTGTACGTTTCGCGAAAAGCCCTTGTCCTCTCCATCACGGAAATCCATTTCAAGTAAGCGGTGTATGGTTCTTGCCGCGTGCGACGTGGATTCGGAAAGGCGCATCGCGGCGCGTCCCGTCGGTGCGCAAAGAGCCACCTTGAAGTTAAGGCTCTCAAATATGCTTATAAGTGCTCTGACGACAGTCGTCTTACCGGTACCGGGACCTCCGGTCATTATCATAAGACCGTTTTCTATAGCCTCGTATATCGCCTTTTTCTGCTTTGCAGCGTAATCGATACCCGACATAAGCTCCTGCTTTGTGATGAGTGCGGATATCTCGGACGAATCAAGTCCGACGGGTCTGTATCTGTTGAGCCTTACAAGTCGCTTTGCGATATTTCTCTCTGTCGTATACGCTACCTTTGCATATATATATTTCGTTTCGTCCCTTTCGTGCATCATAACCACTCCGGACGACAAGAGTATGCCTACGTTTGCAAGGACGCTGTCATAATCGACGTCAAGCATGACAGACGCCTCGTTGCACAAAACGTCAAGCGGCAAACACATATGGCCGTTTCCGTTGAGATTCTTGTCAAGGCAGTGCATTACTCCCGCCCTGATGCGTTCTCCTGCAGATATGTCCATTCCTTGACTCAATGCAAGCTTATCCGCCTTGTCAAAGCCTACACCGCTTATCTCATCGCAGAGAATATACGGATTCGCCTTAACGTTTTCTATCGACTCTTTTCCCCACTTTTTGTATATGCGCATAATGACGGTCATACCGAAAAAGTCGCGGAAGAACATCATCGTATCGCGCATTGAGGATTTCTGCTTATAGTCCTCGCCTATTGCCTTTGCCTTCTTTTTGCTTATACCGGGAATGTCTGCAAGCCATTCCGGATGATTTTCAAGCACGTCAAACGTGCTCTCGCCGAAGCGGTCGACGATCTTCGCCGCTCCTACCGGACCTATACCCTTTATAGCCCCGCCCGCGAGGTACTTTTTGATGTCCTCAACGCCCTTGGGTATCACTCTTTCGTATTGGTCCACCTTAAACTGCTTTCCGTATTTTGCGTTCATCACCCATCTGCCGTAAACGCAGACGTTATCGCCCTCGGAAACGAGCGGCATATATCCCTCTATGATATGATAATCACCGCTTGCCGCCTCAAGCTCACATACGGCATAGGAGTTTTCCTTATTCTGATATATTATCTTCTCTACTATCCCTTCGAGCTTATCACTTGCGGGGGATGGCTTCTTTTCAGGTGTATTATCAAAAAACAGCTTCAAAGCTTCTCCCCCTTTTCAATATCTGCAGCGTGCGCAGACTCAATTGGCGCATACAGCTCCACGCGCGACGGAAGTCTGCGTATAAGCTCCTCAAGATCACGGTCGTTCATCATCTCTCGATCTAACAAAAGAGCGTATTTTTCCTCTCTTGCAAAGAAGGCGGAACGGTCCATTTCGCAAACAATATATTCTATGCGCTCAAGGTCCTCGGCATTCCTCGGACGTATCGCATTTCTCTGTAACGGATATACGGTCGTGTCGGCAATTATGAGCTGGAAAAGACACCAAAGGCCGAACACAGCCATAGCTGATATAAAAATCTGTGAAGCAATATACACGGCAGTCATACAGCACCTCGTTAAAGCAAATATATTCCTACCGTATTATATGCTCAAGGATCGGGATCTGTCACGTTCGGACTCAGCCCAAAAGCTCAGCGCGGAGAACGGGAGCAAGGTCTGTCTTTTCCCAAGCTACACCGAGATCTTCTCTTCCCATATGACCATATGCCGCAAGGTTGCAGTATATCGGCTTGCGGAGGTCGAATTTTTCTATTATTGCAGCAGGACGGAGGTCAACGAGCTTGTTTACCGACTCTGCTATCTTGCTTTCGGGTACAACTGACGTTCCGTCGGTATCGATCATTACAGAAACCGGCTTTGCAACACCGATAGCGTACGCTACCTGAACCTCGCACTTGTCCGCATAGCCTGCGGCTACGATGTTCTTTGCAACGTGGCGTGCGGCATAGCAAGCGGAACGGTCAACCTTCGTGGGATCCTTACCGGAGAAAGCTCCGCCGCCGTGACGCGCGTATCCGCCGTAGGTGTCAACGATGATCTTACGGCCGGTAAGTCCGGTATCACCTGCAGGTCCGCCTATTACGAAGCGTCCGGTGGGGTTTATGTATATCTTTGTGCTATCCGCGAGAAGTTCTGCGGGGATCACTGCCTTTATAACGTTTTCTATTACGTCCGCTCTTATCTGCTCTGCGCTTACGTCGGGAGAATGCTGAGAGGAAACAACCACTGTGTCTACCTTTACGGGAACGTCGTCAACGTATTCTACGGTTACCTGTGTCTTTCCGTCGGGTCTGAGGTACGGAAGAGTTCCGTTCTTTCTTACCTCGGTAAGTCGCTTTGCCAGCTTGTGAGCAAGGGATATCGGAAGAGGCATAAGCTCGGGAGTCTCGTCGCACGCAAATCCGAACATAAGTCCCTGGTCACCTGCGCCTATATCGTAGGCGTCGCTCTGCTTTGCCTCAAGAGAACGGTCAACACCTAGCGCGATGTCGGGAGACTGCTCGTGAATAGAAGTCGGAGGCCAAGCGGTCTTAGGAAGACAAGTGTTAACTACAACTCCTTGG
>JAZSLE010000062.1:0-6996 GCA_045535215.1 Eubacteriales bacterium | reverse complement strand
ATTCTTGAAAAAGGGAATATCGCATAGGGCGAGCAAGACAAGAAGAGCGGAGTTTGAAAAATGCTGTGACGGCATCAGAGAGTCACTTTACAATCATCCGTCGGTAATATACTATACTATATTCAACGAGGGCTGGGGGCAGTTTTCGGCGGCAGAGCAGTATGCATTGCAGAAGAAAAAGGATCCTACGCGTATATACGATACGACGTCGGGATGGTTCAAGGTCAACGAGAGCGACGTTGAGAGCGATCACGTTTATTTTAAACCGGTAAAGCTTAAGCCGGTAAGCGAAAGAGCAATGGTGCTTTCCGAATTCGGAGGCTATTCGTGTAAGATCGAGGGCCACGCATTCAACCTTGACAACAACTACGGCTACAGAGATTTTAAGACCTGCGGAGAGCTTGAGGATGCGCTCGTCACTCTTTACGAGACCGAAATAGTACCTTCTATAGACGGCGGACTTTGCGCTGCCGTTTTGACGCAGGTAAGCGACGTTGAAGACGAAACGAACGGACTTCTCACCTACGACCGTAAGGTCATAAAGGTCGATCCCGCAAGAATGAGAGAGACTTTTGAGAAGATATATTCCGCATTTGACGAGAAATATCGTATATGAGAAAAAATGAAAAAGGAGAATGCTTATGTTTAAAAGTGCTATCCCCGTGTTTATAAAGGGAATGGAATGTGAGAAGAACGTTTTTGCTGCATTCAAATTTGACGTTGCATCGTTGAAGAATGCCGAGATAAGCATCTGTGCGGCGTCCTTCTACCGACTTGAGGTCAACGGCGAATTCGTTTCATTCGGACCTGCAAGAACGGCAAAGGGCTACGCGAGAGAGGATATTATCTCCCTTGATAAATATCATAGAGAGGGAAAAAACGAAATAGTAATACTCGTTGCGGGATATTACGTAAGAACGCTTTCCACCGTTATCCAGCCGTCCTTCGTGTGCGCGGAGGTTAGAGTGGGGGACGAGGTCGTCGCGGCTAGCGGTGACAGTATGAAGGGATACCTTCCTCCGCACAGAAAACGTTTTGTTGACAGATACTCCTATCAGCGACACTTTAACGAGGTGTGGGAGCTTCAGAGCGGAAGAAGCTTTACGGACGATGAATACGAGGCGGAGATATCTCCCTTGACCGAGTCTCTAACTATACTCCCGAGAAGAGCACCTTATCCGAGATACGAGGATATATACTTTTCCTCTGCGCTCTCTGTCGGAACACTTGCGTTCGATCCAACCCTCCCGTATAAGACCCGATATTTTTCGGAGTCCATCTCGGAAAGGTGGGGCTGCTTCGATAAGGATATCACCGACGGCGCTTACGCCGAAAAAATACAGCAGTACGCTCAAAAAAAGACGGAAGAGAATAAGAGCCTTCCGATAGATCTTTCTGAAAACGAGTATGCGATGTTCGACTTTTCTCGTATTGAGACGGGATTTATTCGCTTTGCCGCATGCGCAAAAGAGGATGCAGAGATAATAGTTGCCTTCAGTGAGGGCGGTGACGGCGACCGCTTCACGTTTACAAAAATGAACGTTAGAAACACGATAACCTATAAAATGCCGAAGGGGGAAAACACCGATTCGTTCAGCTTTGAGCCTTACGTCGCAAGATATATCATGGTTGCGGTCACAAAGGGAAGCATAACGCTGAACGGTGTCGGCATCAAATTGTTTGAGTGCGACATCTCTTCGATAAAATATCCGCGTCTTTCCACTCGCGCCCTTGAATCGGTATATCGCGGAGCAGTCAGAACGTATGCTCATAACGCGGTCGATATTTATACGGATTGCCCGTCAAGAGAGCGTGCGGGATGGCTTTGCGACTCGTATTTTACCGCCAAGAGCGAATACGAGCTTTTCGGTACCACGTACGTTGAGGATGCATTCCTTGAAAACTACAGGCTGTACAAAAACGAGGGCGAATATCCCGATGGTGTTATTCCCATGTGCTTCCCTTCAGATTCACCCGACGACGGTAAATTTATCCCTCAATGGACTATGTGGTACGTGCTTGAGGTTGAGGATTACATACATAACAGAGGTCACGAGGCGGATGCCGAGCTTTATCGAGAAAGCATAAGCGGACTGATTTCCTTCTACGAAAGATACGAAAATTCTGACGGACTTCTCGAGGATCTTCCATCGTGGAATTTTGTCGAGTGGAGCAAAGCGAACGAGTGGACGAAAAATGTAAACTACCCAACCAACATGCTCTACGCCAAGGTGCTTGAGAGCGTTTATCTGCTCTACGGAGATGAACGCTATCTGGAAAAAGCAAACAAAATAAGAGCTGCCGTGAAAGCACAGTCCTTTAAGGATGGATTGTTCTACGATCACGCCGTAAGAGGTGAGGACGGAAGCCTTACACTGCTCAACGATTGCAGCGAGGTGTGCCAATACTATGCTATACTGTTCGGAAAAGTTGATCTTTCGGATAAAAAATACGAATATCTTTCAGACCTTGTCAGAAACGTTTTCGGGGCGGTGAGAAAGAGAGAGATGCCCGAGATAGTTGAAATCAACGCTTTTATCGGTGTCTATCTCAGACTTGAAGCACTGCTTAAGATTGGAGAATATGAACTTGTGCTGAAGGATATCGAGGAATTCTTCGGACATATGGAGCGGGCCACGGGAACGCTCTGGGAGCACCGCGATGGTAAGGGAAGCCTTGACCACGGATTTGCATCCTATGCTCTCTCCGCAATACTTCAAGCTAAAAAGGGAATGAACTATGAAAAAAACACTAAATGAACTTTGCAGCCTCATAAAAAAAGAGAAAATAAACGTATTTGACATTACCGTTTCGGATGGAAGCGACAGTGAAACGGTCACCTTCGTTAAAAACAATCCTTGCCAGAACTCTTATTCGGTGGCAAAGCTTTATTGCGTTACCGCCGCGGGAATGCTTTTTGACGACGGATTGCTTAACGTTGATATGACGGTGGGTGAAATATTCAAGGACGAGATACACGAATACGGAATAGACCCGAAGAAGTGGTGTGCGGTGACCGTGGATCACGTTCTTACACACAAGATCGGATTCGAGTCCGGCTTCCTTGATATCGATACCGAGGACGCCTCAAAATATCCGAGCGAGGATTATCTTAAGCTTGTTCTTGAGCACGAACTTAAGCACGATCCGGGAAGTAAGTCCGTTTATTCGGATGCAGCATATTATCTTGCTTCAAGAATAATAACGAAGCTCTCGGGTGAGAAGCTTGACGAGCTTTTGATGAGACGATTGCTCCTTCCTCTTTCGGTGCGTGAGTCGGCATTTTCAAAATGCCCCATGGGATATCCCATGGGCGCTACGGGACTTTACATACGCACGGAGGATATGGCCAAGCTCGGCCGCGTGTATCTTGATAAGGGAGTATACGGAGGACACCGTATAATCTCCGAAGAATGGATATCCGTTGTTCTTGAAAGAGGATACGAACTGAAGCCGTACGGACACGGATACTCAAAGGGCGGAATGCGCGGACAGAGGCTTTATATCAACCCGTCCTCCTCACTCTCAGTAGCGTGGCATGCATACGATACGGACGGTAAGGTGCCCCTTTTAAAGGACCTCTTATAAGGATAAAAGTAAAGGGAAAATGTAAAAAAATCGTTAATAAAGGCGATGTCGTATTGTATTTATGAATCTAAAGTGATATAATTTGTAGTGCTGTGAAGCGTAAATTGTTTGCGTATTCACAAAAAAATTGTAAAGGAGATACATAAGAATGAGCCTTCTTAAGAAGTTCTTTCCTCTTTCGTTCGGAGTAAACAGTGTTGTTTCCCTTATCATTAAGGTTATAATCTATCTTGTACTTCCCACGATTCTTGGAATAGTTACTGCAATCATCGGCATAATCCCCGTTATCGGTTGGATCATTGCTTGGGTACTCGGAATCCTTTCCGGCCTTATAGGACTTTACTGCCTTATTGGTATCGTACTCGCTTTCCTTGATTTCTTCAAGGTAATTAAGGACTGATCGTATTGAATCGATCGCACAAGGATGCAATGCGCTCGACGTATTGCGTCCTTGCTCTTTTTTAGGAAATACCCGAAAGGGAAAATATACATTGCTTACGTTTAGCCGTTACGCGGCAGGAGGTCAACTATGAATATGAAATTCACCGAAAAGCTGCCCATTCCTCAGCAGATAAAGGAGCAGTATCCCATCACTAAGGAGCTTCAGACAATAAAGCTCAATAGAGATGCCGAGATAAGAAGTATTTTTGAAGGAAAAACCGACAAGCTCGTTCTTGTAATAGGTCCTTGCTCTGCTGACAACGAGGACAGCGTTATTGATTATATATCAAGGCTTGCAAAGGTTCAGAAAAAGGTAGAGGACAAGATATTCATCATACCGAGAATCTACACAAACAAGCCCAGAACGACCGGTGACGGATACAAGGGAATGCTTCACCAACCCGACCCAAACCTCGCACCTAATCTTCTCAAGGGTATAGTATCGATAAGAGAGCTTCATATGCGTGCTCTCAAGGAGACAGGCTTTAGCTGTGCCGACGAGATGCTCTATCCCGATAACTACAGATACCTCAACGATATTCTCGCATACGTTGCTATCGGTGCAAGATCCGTAGAGAACCAAGAGCACAGACTTACCGCGAGCGGACTTGATATTCCCGTAGGAATGAAGAACCCGACGAGCGGAGATATTTCCGTAATGATGAACTCCATTACCGCCGCTCAGCATTCTCACGAGTTTATATACAGAGGATGGGCTGTAAGCAGTGCGGGGAACCCGTATTCACACGCGATCCTTCGCGGATACGTTGACGAAAAGGGAAATTCCTATCCAAACTATCACTACGAGGACCTTATAGCGCTTTGCCGTGCATACGAGGAGAGAGATCTTATGAATCCCGCAGTTATAGTTGATACCAACCATGCAAACTCCGGAAAGAAGTTTGAAGAGCAGATCCGTATAGCAAAGGAAGTGCTTACAAACTGCAAATATTCCGCAGATATCAAGAAGATCGTAAAGGGCTTTATGATAGAGAGCTATATAGAGGACGGCGCACAGAAGATAGGTGAGGGAATATACGGTAAGTCTATCACCGACCCCTGCCTCGGTTGGGCAAAGACAGAAAGACTTATCCTCGATCTCGCGGATATGTATTGATCACATTAACTATGAAACACGGAATAGCGGTAGCACCGTTTAACACCTTCGGTACACTTGACCTTGTAGTGCTTCCCTCGGACCGTGATCGCTCCTGCACTCTTTTAGACGTCGTGCGGGATGAGGACAAGCCCACAGTTCTGAAAGAAACGGCCAAAAGAGGACTTCTTTGTATCGAAAGTACTATCGGAAGGATGCTTCTCATCTGTGACCCGTATGAAAATGGGATCGGAATAGCCGTGATATGCGTTGACGTTAAGCGCAGACTCAAGGCAACCGAAAGGGAATTTTTAGATGCGTGTGTACGTATCGAAGCTGATGACGGAAAAGAGACGTTCGCTATGTGGAGATCGATAGTTGACTCGGTAAATGCATTAGTCTCCTGCGAGGCTACAGAGCTTTACCGAATAAATCGTCTGCTCCCCGATCTCGTCACCCTATCCGACCTGTTTTTCGCAGATCACGTAATAGATGCGGAAAGCTTCGGATCCTGCGATACCGTTGGCACGTTCGACCCGTTTTTAGTGGCGTTTTCATATATCGCTTTACTTACGGGAGTATCCTGCCTTTGTAATAAGGCGAAACTAACCGTCTTCTTTGACGGCAGCGACGGAAGATCGGATATATGCATAGCGGTAAAGGACACAGAGAACGTGTCCTCCATTATGGACGTTCGTTTTTTGCTGAAAAAGCTATATACTCGTGCCTACCGCACTGCAGAGGGCACGTTTAGCGGAATAATAGTTGCATATTCCGTAAAGAGCAAGGATCCGTCGGTTCTCGGATTGAAACGCAACGATTCACCGTCCGCAATAATATGTGTTGACACTTAACAGAAAAATAAAGGGAGGCATCGCTTTATCTCAAGCCCCATAACGAAGTTTTATGTAAGAGGCGGTGTGATCGAAAAGATCACACTGCCTTTTGCTATTCATACGGCTATCTTTTTGCTTTTGCATCTTCCGTGTGGGCGATGTAATCATCCTCTTTGACGGTAGGCAAATCAATGATGCCGACAGCATTGTAGTAAATTTCAATTTTTTGTCTTCTATGCCCACTACTCTTATCGGGGGCATAGACCACTATTTTGTCAACCAAATCATTAACCATTTGCGCGGTCAATTCTTGTGGATCGGCATACTTGCGAACATTGGCAAGAAGCTGCTTTAGATCCTTTGTCTGTGTTTCTCCGTTCTCGATCAGATCTTCAAGTTCGGCAATCTTTACTTTGGGTTCTTTCTGCTCCTGCTCATATTTACTCGCAAGCATATCAAAGCGCTCTGCCGTAATTCGTCCCGCTACCATATCCTCATACAAGCGCTTGAATAAGGTGTTCAGATCTTCATCTCTTCGTCGCAAGGTTACTACATCGACCTTTGCCTTGGAGATTGACATAGCCATTGCATTATCAAGTCGCTCTATTTGGTCGCGCACAAAGGTTTCTTCAAATTATTGCACATAGACGAGCATTTTCTTAGATTATTATCTGTCGGCGGCAATTTTGCTTAATGTGTTCACACATTTTTCGCAAAAATATGTTATAATATAAAAAATCCGAAAAACTTTCAAAAATCATTACACACTTTCAAAATTTTTGGTACTACTATTTATGAAGGGCCTTTCAAAAACGCGAGGAAGGAGGCGAGTTATGGAACTTCAAAACAAACAGACGGTGAGAATACCGATGGACGATGACAAGATCGTTGAGCTGTATTGGGAACGCGATGAAAAAGCGATTGAGGAAACCGATTTCAAATACAAGAAGTATCTGTTTTCTATTGCCTACAATGTCGTTCACGATAGGCTTGACTGCGAGGAGTGCTTGAACGATACATATCTTGGTGCGTGGA
>JAZSLE010000125.1:0-10033 GCA_045535215.1 Eubacteriales bacterium | reverse complement strand
CCAAGGAGTTGTAGTTAACACTTGTCTTCCTAAGACCGCTTGGCCTCCGACTTGTCTCTCTGAATATACCGTCGCAGAGCGAAAGCACCTCCGCCTGTCTTGATGAATTGAGAGTCGCGCATACTGTCATCGGCTTGTTCGTAAACAGACCGTAGCAGAAATGCATGCTGTCGGGATCGGAGATATCTCTGTCAAACCATTCCGAAAGATCGAAGAACATTCTACGTATCTCAAGAGTGCCTCCCTCCTCGGACAGAAAATAACCGTGAGGAACGTCCTCTCTTATTACATATATGTCTCCTTTTCTGCATGGGACCGCATCGCTCAGGATCTGATGGACACCCGCACCCGATTCTATTATGTTTATCTCCAGAACGTCCTGCGTGTACAGCTTTTCAAACGCTCTGTTCGGGTCGTGAATATTCTTCACACTTATCCTGTCACAATAAATATCCGTATCGCCTATCAGCTTTCTCTTGGTGAGCCTTGAGCGTTTACTGCTATCTTCCATTGCTTTCGTATTCCACCTTGAAATTTATACGGTCATTCTTCACCGTAATATTTATCGAGCACATCGCTTACCTCAGACGCCCAGGCTATGATGTTTTCGGGTCTGTGCGAAACGGTGCTTATATCCTTAAGAACGAATTCACAAGGACAACCGTACTTTATGCACATTTTAACAGTGTCCTCCGTCTCCTTGCGGACAACGGCGGGGTCGGTATGTACGGCAACGTACGCGGGATTCGGCTTTCTCGCCATAACGTAATCCTTGCCGATCTGCTCTGCGGACGATTCAAGATCCGCCCACGGAGTAACGCCTATCTTTCTGAGGTTCTTTATGCTCTTAAGCACAGGGATCTTTTTGTCGAGAGGCTCACAGCATCCGTAATAGGTGTACGCGAAGCGGTCTGCAAATTTGTTCACGTAATCAACGTCAAACTCCTTGTGCATCTGCGGCGACACGTCCGAAAACGGCTGTGCCATCGCGCGAAGCCAGGTTCCCTTCCAACCCTCCTCTGCGAGCCCCGAAACTGCCGCGGGAGTACAGTGAAGTTTTGTCGGAGAGGTGTCTACAGTCGAGTTCTTTTCAATAAAGTCCAACCTCGCTACCATTATGTCGTGGAATTTTTGTCTTATCTTATGAAGATACTCAGGGCGGTCGTAGAGGTCAAACATTATAGCCTCCATACCGCGATATCTCGCTATCCTATCCCACGGAGCGTAATATACGATAGGCGCTCCGCAAAGCTTTACCGGCATTGAGTCACCGAACAGATCGGTAAAGAAATCCATATTCTTCTCATCGATATCCGGCCTTGCCGCAAACGTAGGTATCTTTATCTTCTCAAGAGACTCCTCGTCCTCAAGTATATCCTCGTATTCGTGTGATATTATATTATTTGTGTCGTCTGTGCGACGGATATTTTCCTTGACCTCTATTCCTATGCCCGTTTCTTCTATTCTCTTCGTTACACGGTAAAAGGGATCGAACAGCGTGTCTGCCTTTATATACTTCCTTCGGTAAAGGTCCTTTCTCAACTCAAACTCGCACTTTCTTGCAGTAGCATCCTCGCAAGTGCAGGTGAGAGCATCGTCTATATTCATCTGATACCAAGGTATCTCGTCTATGATAACAGGAGGTCGCACTATCTTAAGATCGTTCGTAGCCTTCATTCGTGCGTTCATCCTCTGCTGCTTTTCGGAGGTAGCTTCTTCCATGTACGCCTTGGCAAGATCACGTATAATAAGTTTATCCTTCTCTCTCATAAGCACATCACATCTTTATTTCTTTAATTTTTTCGGCATAATACCGCACAAGCTCGTATTTGGATCCCGGCATAAGTCTGTGGTCGGGGCACGGAATAAAGCCTCCGAGTGAAGCGAGACGCTCCATTCTGTCCAATTCCCTATCTACCGCTGCCTTATCTCTGCGAAATGCGGTCTTGTCCATTCCTCCGACTCCGAGAACGTTGTGTCCGTAGCGCTTGCGGGCAGGCTCAAACTGATCCCCCCAAACGCCTACCTCTATGGGAAACAGCGTATTGACGCCGTTTTCGACCCACGTGGGAATAAGCTTTTCCACAACGCCGTCGCAATCAAGCGATATTATATCTATTCCGTATGAGCGAATAAGATCGTTTCGCTTCTTATAATGCTTTGCACACAACTCGTCAAACACCGTCGGAGAGATAAGCGGTCCGCTTTTGAAGCAAACGTCCTCCCAATAATGAGCAAAATCAAATTTTGCGCCGCTTTCAAGCACTGCCTTAACACACTGATATTGCATTTCGGCATACGTGTCTACTATGTCGGCAAAAAGCTCCTCGTCATCGTCGTACAAAAGATATCCCATTCCGGCTACCGTAGTGATATCGCGTATCTCACCGAGAATACTTCCGACTTGAAGTCCTAACGGGATTTCGCCCTGAGCGTCGTTATTTTGCTTCAAAAATCTGCTCACGTCAACTCGCTCTGCAAAAAAACGCATCTTCGGCTTGAACAACTTCTCAAAAGCCTCTCTATCCTTCAAAAGATAGTCGTCCTCCGACGGAATGGATGCGATACCCGGCTTTATGCGCTCAATAGTTCCTCTTGATGTAAGCATTCTTTTCGAGCCGTCGGGAAGCTCTTCAAGAACCTTTGACTCAAACTGCGGAAACAGCATATTTTGAGGGCGAACAGTATTGTACCAATTGAAATCCCAACCGATGATCCTGTCAAGTTCTCTGTCCGCCGCGTTTCCATCTCGATATCCCTTTGCGAGGTCGTAAGAAATGTGTCCCTGCTCTGCCCATTCAAGCAAAAGCTCTTTCCAATATCCGAAATGTACTGCAGGCATACGGTCTGCAGACTTGAAATGAAGAATATTCATCGCTCGTTCTTTGTTTGTCATAGCAGCCTCACCTTCTTATACATCTTTATTTTAGCACATTTTAAGAAAAAAAGAAATACGGCACAGTTCTCTTTTAGCATCCGCAAAAGAACAAAACCCTATTATTAAACCATAACGCTCCTACTTTATATTATAACATAAAACATCCGTCTTGTCAATGAATTTTATTCTCTTAGAAGCAAAAAGCCTTACCCGCGCTGATGCGTGGGTAAGGCTTTTCTGCTCGGAGACGTATCTCCTTACATTACGATCTATCAGTTGATAGCTGTGTCAACCTTGATGTAGTCGATCTGTGTTGTGAGGTTGAAGGATCCGGAGGAGTTGTTGCATCCAAGGAACGCAAGCGGGAGATCTGCGTAAATATCGTATGCGCCGAGGTCAACGCTTGAACCGCCGTTGAAGTCGCCTGTTCCACCCTTCTGGATGTTCTCAACTATGAGAACGCCATCCTTGTAAAGGCTCATAACGCTTGTCTTTGTTGCTTCGTCGTAAGTGTTTACGAGCTTCATAACGCAGTTGGAGGTGATTGTGGCTGCGTTAGACGTGTAGTTGTAATATCCTGCATTTGTTGCGTGCGCCTTCAATGCATACTCGGAGTAGTTGAGCTTACCGCCTCTGTAGGAGAGTGCGATATTACCTACAACGTTATCCTGCTTTGTAGCAAGGATAAATCCGCTTGATCCGGAAACGTCACCGAATTTGATCTCAAGGCTCCAGTTGTTTTCCTTCTTAAGGTCTATAACCTTAGCAAGCTCAAGCTGTACCTTTGCACACTTAAGGATACCGTTCTCTATCTTGTAAGTGCCCTTAAGAGCGTTGGGGTAGAAGAGGTTAACTACGTTGCCGTCCTTGTCGCGTGCGCTAAGGTCTGTATCGAAGTCCCAAACGTACTCGTTAGGTGTGTTCTCGGGGAGGTTAACGCTGTTGTCCTTTATCTTGTATGTTACGCTTCCTGCAGTCCCGTTCTTGGGAGTGTAGGTAGCTACAATGGTAACGTCATCGTACGTCTTAAGCTTCTTGATGTTTACACAACCGTAGTTAGCTTCTACAGTGTTGATAAGGCCTGCATCATTTGTGATGTCTTTTGTTCCGCTCATTACCTTTATAGTAAGAGTACCTGCGGTGCTTCCTACTGCTCCGCGGAATGCAAGGTCGGTAGTAAGCTCTGTGATGTCTATCTCTACAGTAGATCCTGCCTTGGACGTTGTCTGACCCTCGGGCTTACCGGAGGAGTCTGCCTGTGTGATCTCAAAGTCCTTACCGTTGAGAGCCTTGTACATATTGTATGCGGCGTCAACACCTATAAGACCGTAACCGAACTTACCGTAATGGTTGTTGTTGTTCGATCCGAAAAGGGACTTCATTGTTGTTGTAAGAACACCGTTTGCATAAGTTGCGGTGTTGTTGTAGGAGTCGTTGTGAGATGCGCTTCCGCTGTACGTCTCCATGAATGTGATGTACTTCTCTATATTGATGCTCTTGGAAGCCGTGGGAGCACCTGTGAAGTTCTCTGTAAGGGTTGTAGCCATGAAGATATCGTCATACTTATTTGCAAGAGCAAACTGAGACGATACTGTTGTCGAATAGTGAATGTCGTTGTTGAGAGTGTTATTATCTCCGCCTCTTCTTACACGCATAATAGCCATGTATTCAAGGCCTGCCTCGGACTTAAGCTTGTTCCACATAGCCATGAAGCATCCCATGTATTCGGTAGGATCTATGTTTCTGCTGTTGCCGTCGCCCTCGCCCTGGAGCCAGTAAACGCCCTTGCTTGATATCTCATACTTGTCGCTGTTAGCTGTGTAATATGCAACACAGTTCTTGACCATTTTTACGGTGTAATCTGTTCCGCTTGCATCTGTGGAGGACGATGCCCAACCATAGATAGAGCTTCCGTTCTTACTTGTACCGTTACCGGCCTGGTTTCCGCCCTCATGCCATATGAGAACGTTCTTTGTGGGGTTACCCGCCTTTACGCTCTGCGCATAAAGCTCAGCGAGAAGAGGGCTGTGGAATCCCATGGTAGCATGCTTGAAATCGAGAGGCTTCTCAGCTTCGACTCCCTTTCCGCCGCCCCACCAATAAGCTGTTCCCAAAGGACAGGTTATATCAGCCGTAGCGTTTGCGAAATGGTTACCGGAGTTACTCTGACCCATGATAACGATGAGGTTGAGCTTTGCCTTAGCAACGGTTACTTCCTCTTCGTTCGTGCCGTCAGTTACCTTTGCGGCGCCGATGCCCTTAGCGTGGAAGTACTTAACTCCGCTCTTTTCAACTATCTCGATGCAGGAGCCTTCCTTAACTGCGGCGCCTGCTGCTGCCGCGGAAACTGTTCCTATCTCTGTGAGATAATCGTCGTAATATGCAACGTTTCCTACCTGAGGTGCGGGAGTGGTTGCAGCATCTGTTGTAGTTCCTGCGTCGGGAGTAGTGTCACCGGGAGTTGTGTCTCCTGCAGGAGTTGTAGAATCGTCGGGCTGTTCGGTAGGTGCGCAATAGCACAAGCCAAGCACCATAAGCAAACAGAGAACGAGACTCAAAAAACGTGTTGTCTTTTTCATTATATTTCTCCTATTTTTATTTTTGATACGTATTACGTATACGTCTATATTATAGCACATATGACCTCCTTTGTCAAGCAAGCATTACACTTTTTAGACCAATTTATATAATTTTATTTTGCTTTCTCCGACACCTAAAGAAGAACCTCCCCGTCATACGAGACAGCCCGTACGCATTACGGCAGCCGCAAGCACGATCACAAGTAGAATTGTGAAAAGCTCGATCTTGTTTTTCACAGCTTTCTTTCCTCCGCAGAATAAATAAAAATGAGCTTAAAAGGCTTTAACGCTTGAAACTGTGTTCAAGCAGTATGGACTGAAATATATGCTGACGCTTGAGTAAAAGAAAATAATAATTGTTAGTTTTTTATAAAGCTCACCGTCGAGAGTATCCGTTTGGTCGCCCTCGGCGGTGTGTTTCAATATGGATAAATAAAAAACAAATCCGAACAGCTCCGTCGTAACGAAACAGTTCGGATTTGCTTGTTCTGGTGGAGGCGACGGGAATCGAACCCGTGTCCGAAAATCCATTCACGCAGTTTTCTCCGGGTGCAGTTCGTTTATGTTATTCCCTCTTACCGCCTAAACAAACAAAAACGGAAAGAGGTATCCTTTTTATGCGTGACCGTTATAAAGGCAACTCGCGGTTCACGTTCACCACTGTGTGACGCCCGAGCCGAGGCCGTGGTACTCCTCGGGCGGACGCGCTGCGTTAGGCAGCGAGAGCTACTCTATTGTTAGCGTTTATATTTAAAAATTGGAACAGTTTAAAGAGATTATCCCGGCTCTACCCGCTTGCCACGCTTCAAAATCCCCGTCGAAACCTTTACGCCCCCATATTTATATTCGGGCGCTTCCCTTCCTCAAGCGAAGAAGGGAGACGCGAATCTTCAGCATCGCTGAAATTTATTATTCTGCCGTTATCACTCTTACCTGCTCGTCGGAGAGACTGAGTGATACGGTCATATTTTTATCTGTTACCGCTATCTCCTTTTCAAGAGTGCGCTCGTTGTCCTTGTCCGTAAGGTATACCCTCACTGTTTTCGCCCCTCTCGGAATATTGGAAAAGCTTATCTCTGTTGGAGTATCCGAGACATCCGACTTATACGTTACAAGCATTAATCCTGCAGATTCTCCATTGCTTGCCGCACAAACGTACACCGAGCCGTCGTCACTACCGCATTCGGTCTCGTTTTCAAGTCTGTACAGCTCATTGAATGCCGCGAAAGAATAATAGGATCTTCTCGGCTTCAGCTTTCCTCTTCGGACCTTGCTTGCAAAGGTATCGATGGACATATCCTCGACCTCAAAGAGACCGCACCATTCCTTTACGACGTCCGCCTCAAAGTAGGTCGCCGCATCGATTCCCGAATGCTGAAACGCAATGAGACACGCCGCGGAAAACGCGGCTCCCGTCATGCCAACAAGCTTCTTGAACGACGGGGGCTGATCCCGCCAATCCTCCATATAGTTCCACTCGTCAAGAATCGTCTCGGCATCCGAGTATCCGTGCCTTTTAAGAAGCTCTCGCATTACCTTATCATGACTTAAGTATGCCGAAACGTCGGACGAATACTTGTGCCACGAGAAGAAGTCTATCGGGACGTTTCTCTTACTCATTTCGGCAAGAAATCTGTCCGCCCACTGAGCATTACCCGCAATCGCGGGGCCGCCTATCTTAAGATCGGGAAAACAAGATTTGAGGTGCTTTGCAACAGCCTCGTAAAAGTCGTAGAACTGCGCTTCACTTCCCACCCACATTTTCTTTTCATCTCTTGCGATGTCAAGATCGGGCTCGTTCCATATCTCCCAATAAGTTATATTCCATTTATGTCCGTCAGCCCATCCCTCGTTATAGTGCCTTATTATGCCCTCGGCTATTCTCGCCCACTTTTCGTTATCGCGAGGAGGGTATACGTATCTTTTAACAGGAGCGTGCTCTATAGACTCGCCGAGTCGGTAAATGACGTCGGCATTAACGTCGCGTATAGCCTCTATATACTTATCCGTAAGCCCGAAGCAATAAGAATCGGGATCCGTCTCGTCCGCGTCAAAGCTTTTGAATATGCAATGCATATCCACAAACTCTCCGCTTCCGTACGGATATTCCACGTCGTGAAGACGGCAGAGCGGAATTCCCATACCTACGAAAAGATCGCTCGCATTGTACGTGAATACCTTTGTACGCGGTCCGCTGTTGACTCCGTGCAACGGCTTCATTTTTCCTATGATCTTACCAAAATCCGCATTTATTCCGATCATAAGCGACTCCTTTACGCAACAATAACGTAAGTTATTCGTCAAATACTATATCATCGCGTGAGAAACGTACAATATAGCATCTTTCTCCGTAGTTTTCCTCATAAACGAGGTATATATGCTCTCCGCTTCTGTCGGTGGCAAGCTCAACGTATCCGCCTCTGTCGGCATCGATCAAACGTTCGTACGCCCAGGTCCTTCCCTCGTCAAGGCTCGCCTTGAGAGTAACGTTTTTGCGCTGTGACTTGGAGGCACAGTTTCCAAAGAGGAGTATAAGCCTCCCCTTATTATCCACAAACGATACAGTAGAGCCGAAACATCCGGGATCGTGAAGAGCAAGATCGGGCTCGTAATCATACCAATCCGAGTATCCGTTTTTACTGTAAGCGTGTACTCTATAGCCCGAAAGAGATACTCTGATATTGAGGTACACCGTCCCGTCCCTAAGGCTTGCGGCAACCGTCTCGTTCGGTGCTATGGTAAGCGCAGTAGTATTGAGGATCTCGCCGCACTGCCAGGTCTCGCCGTTGTCCTTGCTGTAGACGGTAGATATTACGGACGGCTTGTGAGACCTAAGCTCCGCATCGTAATATTTCGGCACCATCCATACGGGAATAACGAGTACTCCGTCTCTTGTACGTATTCCGTGACCGGGACCCGGTGCAAAAACGTTTCTGAATTCGGGCAAGGTCGCGTAGGATATATCACATGCCTCACTCCACTCTATTCCGTCGTCGTCACTGTATCTGTGAAGCACTCTTCCGCCATCAACACCGTAATCCTCACAGTAGAGAAAATGTATACGCCCGTTTTTATCCTGCACCATAACCGGATTGTTCACGGTAGGATGCTCAGCCGTTCCGTATGCAAGCACGATTGGAGGCGAGAAGGTGTCTCCGAAATCGACCGATCTCTGAAGGAGGATATCCATCATAGCCCAGTCGCTTTTTGCCTGCCTGGCCTCGCAATATACGAGAAGCGTACCCTTGTCGGTAACGATCATTCCCGGTATGCGGTGATTTGAATATTTTCCATCCGCATCAAAAAGCAGATTCGGGGCAAATTTGTTCTCCCTCATAGTCCATTAACCCTTAAAGTGGCGCTCCATCTCGCGCTTTGCACTCTTTTCCGCCTCTGCCTCTCTCTTATCGTACAGCTTTTTACCCTTACACAGTCCGATCTCAAGCTTGACGCGTGAGCCGCTGAAATACATCGAAAGCGGAACGAGAGAGTATCCGTCTCTTATCGAGTAGGACTGCAGCTTCAGTATTTCCTTCTTATGCATAAGAAGTCTTTTCTCGCGAAGGGGATCGCGATTGAATATGTTTCCCTTTTCGTACGGGCTTATTCTGACACCGAGAGCAAACATCTCCCCGTTCCGAATAGAGCAGAACGAGTCCTTCAAATTGACGCTTCCGTTACGAACGCTCTTTACCTCCGTGCCGTAAAGCTCTATTCCCGCCTCGTACTTGTCCTCCACGAAATAGTCATGGTAGGCTTTTTTGTTTTGTGCAATTATCTTTATCGCAGGCTTCTTTTCTGCCATACCGCAACTCCTTTCGCCGTTCTGACTATATTATTATACCACATTCATTTAATTTAGTCAATAGCTTTCGCTCATAGATTTTAGGTTAGACTCCACTCCCGTTAGTATCTATTCGTCATCATGCGACAATATCAGGCTCGCTGTCCTCCGCTCTTGACTTTTTCTCGGTTTTGTGCTATAATGTTATCACAAAACAAACGGAGAAGGTAATGACGAACACAACTGATATATATAAAAGAAGCACACTTTATCTTGCGCCCATGGCGGGATATACCGACGAAGTGTTCAGAGAGATATGCACGGATCTCGGCGCGGATATAACGGTAAGTGAAATGATCTGCGCAAAGGCGCTCTGCTATGAGCAAAAGAGCGGAAGATCCGTACCGTCAAGGACGGCACCGCTTGCCAATATCCCAAGGGGTACGAAAAACTGCGTACTTCAGATATTCGGACACGAGTCCGAATTCATGGCAGAAGCGGTGCGGATGCTTCAGAGCGGTGAATACAAGGGCTTTTCGGGCGGAGAGCTTCCGATAGCATTTGATATAAATATGGGTTGTCCCGTAAAGAAGATAACGTCAAACGGAGACGGCTCCGCGCTTATGAAGGATCCCGCGCTTGCAAGAGAGGTCGTATACGCCGTAAAGAAGGCATCCTCAATTCCCGTAAGCGTTAAGATGCGCATAGGTTGGAGCAAAAGCAGCATAAATGCCGTTGAATTTGCAAAGGCGGTCGAGGATGGAGGCGCGGATGCGGTATTCGTTCACGGCA
>JAZSLE010000079.1:0-3344 GCA_045535215.1 Eubacteriales bacterium | reverse complement strand
GTAGATCATATAGTCGGGGAGCATGAGAAGGTGCTTTGCCTTCTTCAGCGATTCGGGGTCGTTCTCGGTGTGTGCTTTAAGCTGATACACCGTATTGAACTGTATCTTCTGGATACCCGTGATATCATATAGGCGCTCTGCGCTGAGGTCGCGCTCAAGCAGTTCATCCGCGCCGACCGTTCGCGAGTCTCGGTAGCTTACCGCGTCTCCGACGCGATCTCCGTCCCCGTTGATAAGTACGTAGTCAACGCCCCACATATCCACAGCCACGCTCGTCGGGATCTTTCCGAGCTCCTTACACTTGGCAAGTCCCTCTACGATATTGTTAAAGAGGCTGTCCACGTCCCACACGAGTGTACCGTTTTCGTTTTTTGAGAGGACGTTATCAAAACGGTGGACCTCCTGCATTTTGATGCTTCCGTTTTCGTTCCATGCAATAATGACTCTTCCGGATCCGCCTCCGAGGTCGGCGGCGGCATAATATTTTACGCTCATAGCACATCTCCGAATTCGTATAATATATTCATTTATATTATACCACAACACAAAAAGAAATACAATACCGCAATCAAATATTTTTCTTCGCTTCGGAATATTTTTCTCCTCCTGAAAATAAACTTAAAAAAAAGAACGCCCGAAGGGGCGAAGGGGAGGTCGTATGCACAGTGGAGAGCCGCTTTTACCGTACGGGAGGAGCGAAAGAGAGATAACCCTGCGAAGAAGACGACGTAGGCTGCCCATGAGGGCGGTAGCGATGCTGCTCTTGCTTTTGGGCGCGGTGTCGCTTTTCGCGCTTGCGTGGATGAAGCTTGAGGATGGGAGCATACGTGAGATGCTGAAGGACAAATTCGGGACCCTTTCGGGAGACGCGGCAACTACGGCGCCGACCCCGCCTGCCGAGACACCGGATACCGACACGGACAAAGGCTCGTCGGGGGACGGTACGGGCGCGGGAGACGTGACCGAGCGACCGAATGACGAGGACACAGGAGCAATAGAGCCGCCCTCGGAGATACCGCTCGGGGCAATCGCGATAGTGCCTGCGGTGATACCCGAGTCTGCGCCGAGGATAGAGAATCAAACGGGACGCGGATTTGACGTCGAATACGTGGAGTCGCAAAAGAGCGGAGTGATCCCTATCGGCGGCAGCGGTCCCGTATGTCTGATACTGCACACTCATACGAGCGAGGGCTTTCTTCCCGAGGGAAGCACGTATTTCGATCCGTCGTTTGAGCTTGCGCGGACGAAGAATAAGGAGGAAAGCGTGGTCGCGCTTGGGGAGATCCTTGCGCAGGTGCTGAACGGCGCGGGGATACCGACGGTGCATTCGAGCGACGTACACGACGAAAAGAGTGCGGGAACCGCATACACAAGCAGCGCCCGCACCGTAGCATATTATCTTGCAAAATATCCGACGATAAAATACGTTTTCGACGTTCACCGTTCGGTAATAACCGACTCAAGCGGTGCGCTTGTCGACGACTCTGTCCTGCTTTCCGGATCTCCTCACGCGAGGATACGTCTTACCGTAAGCGGAGGCGCGAGCCTTTCCTGTGCGTCGGTCGAGTCCGACCTCTGCCTTGCTCTGCGTCTGTCTTCCCTTCTCTCCGAGTTTTCACCGTCGGTCGTGCATCCTGTTCTTGTTGCGGATGCGGTATACAACGCCGACCTTGCGCCGCGCACACTCAAGATAGATATAGGAAGCTGTGCCTCCACGCTTGAGAGCGCGAAGGAGAGTGCGCGTCTTATGGGTGAAGCTATCGCCGCGTTACTTAAGTCCTGATCAGTCGCCGAGAGCCTTAAAGAGAATAAAGGAGACTCCGCAGACCGCCGCCATCTTTACCATAGCGGAAAAGAGCGGGAGGAAACCGTTTTCGCATCCGCCTGCGATGCCGATAACGAGGACTGTCGCGACGACCGCGATGACGCTTCTGAGAACGAAGCGGACGGTGTCGTCCTTCATAATATCCGAAATGCCGTTAAAGAGGTTGATTATCGCGCAGAGGATGCCTGCGAAAAAGTCTGCGACGTATCCAAGTCTTGCGTTTCTCTTTGCGTTCTGTCTTCTTTCAATATCTATATACGAGTTCATATTATTTCCTCCGACATAAATTTTTATCTGTTTGGGAAAAATTCGCGTGTGGTTTCGTCGAATTTGTCCGCTTTTGGAACTTACGAGCATATTATAGCACATTTTTTTCGGTTTGTCAATACCATTTTTGAATATTTTTCAAAAAAATTTTCGCTTTTACGAAAAAACTTTCGAAAAACCCCTTTACAAACAGGAATTTTTGTGTTATAATATTAATCGTAATAACCGATTACGGAAAAATTTCGCCTAACACGCACAAAAAACGAGCCGAACACGGCACGCGGAGGTCTTTTATGAACTATATCGACAGAATAAAGATGCTTAAAAAGGAAAGAAAGATAACGACGAAGGAGCTGTCCGACGCAACCGAGATCCCGGTAGGAACTCTCTCGAAGATGCTTGCAGGCTATTCGGATTCCCCGAAGCTTTCGTACGTTGTTGCCATTGCGACCGCGTTCAACGTAAGTCTCGATTATCTCATCTGCGGAATTGAGGAGAACCACAACAACTTTACTCTCTCTTCGGATGAGATCAAGTTTATTGAAAAGTACAGAAGGATCTCCACACACGGAAGGGATATGATCTCGCTTCTTACAGACAAGGAGCTTGAGCTTGTCAAGGCGGACGAAAAGCCTGCGCCCGTTGCCGCTCCGAAGCGTCAGAAGGTGCTTCGCACTCTTCCCGAGGGGTTTGAGAAGAGGGAGATACCTCTCTTTGATCTTCCCGTCTCTGCAGGTCCCGGTGAATATCTTGACGGGGACGTTGCTTCAAGCGAGTCTATAAAGATAAACGTCACTACGGCGACGTCTACCGCGACGTTTGCGGTAAGGGTGAGCGGTGACAGTATGGAGCCGAAGTTCAAGAACGGTGATATTCTTCTCGTTGAGGAGGCTAACAGCGTTGAGTACGGTGAATACGGCATTTTTATTCTCGACGGTGACGGATATTTCAAGAAGTTTATGGGCGACCGTTTGCGCTCGCTCAATCCCGAATACGGTGACATTCTCCTCAATCAGTTTGACGAGGCGGTCTGCTGCGGCAGGGTCCTCGGTAAGCGCAAGAGAAGATAACCGCGGAGGCAAACACACCTCCCCAAACCCCTCCTCGAGGAGGGGCTTTTTTCTCCCCCAACCCCCTCAAGGGGGCTTTAAACACCCAACCTCCGTTCGGAGGTTGGGTAGGTTTTTGTTTGGGGGTCGGGTCCTCGCTTTGACGCAATCACAGGAAGTCGGATCGTAGCCATGTCGTTCTG